>NZ_JAYGHW010000068.1:0-61531 GCF_034932185.1 Spirulina sp. CCNP1310
AAACGAGTCCAGAAGGCACTCTCAGTCAGAACCCATCACTGTCCCCATTGCGGCTATGAGGCTGACCGAGATGTGAATGCTGCCATCAACATCCTGCGCCTGGGACTAACTACCGTGGGGCACACGGTAAGTTATACGCTTGGGGAGATTGGGCCTCTGGCTGAGTTGGAGAAATCCTGCTCAGTTAAGTCCGGTCTTTGAACCAAGAATCCCCGTCGCTTCAGCGCGGGGAGTGTCAACAACCAATCCATCAAACTGATCAAACAAGCGAAAAGCTGTGTCCGCATCTTCAACGGTTACACGACCTTGATCCTTAGCCCATCTCAAAAATTGACGCATATCTTCAGAGCGAGAACGGGGAGCAAACCGTCGGCGAACTGTTTCACGGGCTTCTGTGAGCGATATAGCAGGAACGTATAGCTCAAATTCCCCCTCCCTTGCCCGTTGTAGCAATTGAACAGCCTGCGGACTTTGGATGTGAGCGGGAGCAATAACATCTACCACCCAATTGGTTTCAACTAAAATGGCTTGAGGCTTCACGGTGCTGCCTTACTCCATCTCGGCCCCGCAGATCTGACTTCACCCAAACGAAGAAGGCTGATGATGGGTTCACTGAGTAGTTCTTTTAAATCATCTGGCAGTTTTTTGATGTTAGCAGGCAGCTTTAACGCTTCAATCCATGCTTGGATTTGTGATTCAAACTCAAGCCAGTGATTGCCTTGCCATTGATGATCAGGAGGAGGCAGTAAAGCAGAAGGAAGCTTGGCCTCACCAACAATATTAATGGATTCACCATTAAACTTCTCAAAAGAATCGCGAAGCAGCATCAGGCAATCGCCAGAGACAAGGATACCAATTGAGCAATTCATGGATGTCATGGCTTGTTTAAGCTGCTCAATTGCCGCCAATTTACGACTAGGAACATCGTTGAGCTTCACTTCAACAATAATCCAATACTCTCCGTCTGGGCCAATAACAACAATGTCAGGTTGAGATGTTTTCATGGGTTTATCGTGACACTACTGAACAATTTTTATGCACCCAAACCCTAGGCTATCTGTAATCAAGATGTAGGGGCGCAAAATTTGAAATTTCGTCCCTAAGGGCAGGCAAGGCCATCACGCCAAAATTAATCGCTCGCGATGGCCGTGGGCTAACTGGATCGTTTCCTCGCTCACTTGGCTGAGGAGATAGACGCAATGCTCCGGCTGAAGCACTGTGCCATCATTGCGGCATTGGCCCCGGTAGTGGATTTTCGCTGTTGCCCCTTCGGTTTCGATGAGCGTTAGGGCCAGGAGGCGATCGCGCAAATTCACCGATTTCAATTTCCCTGATTTCGTCTTCTTCTCAAACCAGATTTCAGGGGTGGCCCAAACCGCGCTAACCCAACGCTCCCATTGGGGATCGGGGGATTCTGTCGTTAACGTTAGGGTGTATTCGGCTGCTTCCAAAAGTTTATTGGCAGAAGGAGCTTGCACATCGACTAATTCCAAATCATAAAGGGGGAGATCCGGCGGTAATGTGCGTAATAATCGCCCTTTGAAATCTTCAAATTCTAAGGGTTCTGTTAACTCAAAATCGACAATTTCACCACTGCTGGTCATACCTAAACTGAGGGCATTGGCGATCGCAATCCGCGGCCCCGGATGGAACCCCCCCGTAAAGGCAATGGGGAGGGAAGCGCGGCGGGTGAGGCGATCAAATAACCGCACCAAATCCAAATGACCCAAAAACCGCAATTCCCCCAACTTGCCAAACCGCAGCCGCCACCGTTGGGCGCGGGTTTGGTTCGCTTCAAACTGACCGGCAAAGGCAGGGATGGGGGGGACATCTTGAACGATATTGTGGCCAAAATCATCGCCACAGATGCCACATTGGGAACAGCCCTCAAAGGCACAGTCCGGAACCACCGTTTCCGCCAAGGCCCGCTGTAAATCGGCCTTGAGCCATTCCTTATCAATGCCCGTATTGATGTGATCCCAAGGTAACGCGGCATTGAGCCGTTCATCCCAGCTAAAGCGGTTTTTCCATTGGGGAGAGGCGGCCCGGAGATTTTCGACATTGCCGATCGCCTCATTTTCCACGGCCATCACATTCCATTCGCCTTCCTCAATTTGGCGATATTTCCACGTGAGATCAGAGGCGGCGATCGCCTCCCCCCAAGCCCCAAAAGCCCGGTCTAAATTGTCCCACCAGGCATCCATCCCCGCCCCCAATTCCCAAGCCTTGCGAATCACGGGGGCGAGGCGGCGATCGCCCCGACCCACAAAATCCTCCATGGCGGAAATCCGCACATCGGTAAAATTCGCCTTAATCCCCCGCATCTGTTTAAATTCCCCCCAGAGCAGTTCTTTTTTACGGGTAAATTCTGCGGTGGATACGGAATGCCATTGAAAAGGGGTATGGGGTTTGGGGGTAAAGTTGGAAATTGTCACATTAAAATCAAGCCGTTTGCGCCCCTGTACGACGCATTCCTGCCGCAACCAGCGCATCGTTTCGGCAATGCCCAAAACATCGACATCGGTTTCCCCCGGCAAGCCGATCATGAAATAAAGTTTCACCTTATCCCAACCCTGTTCAACGGCGGTTTTCACCCCCCGCAATAGCTCCTCATTAGTAAGGCCCTTATTAATCACATCCCGGAGCCGTTGGGTTCCCGCTTCGGGGGCAAACGTCAGGCTCATTTGCCGCGTCCCCCCCAAAATATTGGCGATATTTTCATCGAAGCGATCGACCCGTTGACTGGGCAAAGCGAGGGAAACATTCTCATCCTTGAGGCGGTTTTTAATCTCCATCCCCACCGCTGGTAAAGCCAGATAATCAGAACAACTCAGGGACAACAGCGAAAACTCATTATGGCCCGTCGCCCGCATCCCCGCTTCAATGGCATTAATCACCTGTTCCGGCTCCACATCCCGCGCCGGTCGTGTCAACATCCCCGGTTGGCAAAAGCGACAACCGCGAGTACAGCCGCGCCGAATTTCCACAGTGAGGCGATCGTGTACCGTCTCCACATAGGGGACTAAACCAATGGAATATTCCGGCATTGGGTTGGCGACGCGGCGGAGAATCCGGGGGGGAACATCAGGGTGATTGGGATGAACGGAGCCATCGGGGGCCATGTCGTAAAACAGCGGCACATAAACTCCCGGCACTTGGGCTAAATCGAGAAGTAATGCCCGCTTACTCAATCCGGCGGCCTTCCCTTCCGCAATCACCAAACCAATTTCTGGTAATAATTCCTCCCCATCTCCTAGGGCGAAAAAGTCGAAAAATTCAGCGAAGGGTTCGGGGTTGGAGGTGGCGGTTTGCCCCCCGGCAAAGATCAGGGGCAGATCAGGCCGTTCTAGCCGTTCAGCGGCAGTGAGAGGGATCTGCGCCAGATCAAGCATTTCGAGAATATTTGTCATCCCCAGTTCATAGCTCAAACTAAAGCCCAAAACATCAAAATCCGTGACGGGGCGGCGGGCTTCAAGGGCAAAGAGGGGGGTTTGGGTGGTGCGTAGTTTGGCGGCGAGGTCGGGGGCAGGGAGGTAGGCGCGATCGCACAGTTGGGCCGGCTGGGCGTTGAGGATGTTGTAGAGGATGATATGGCCCAGGTTAGATGCGCCCACTTCATAGACTTCGGGATAGGTCAAGACCCAACGCACCGTCGCCTTCTCCCAAGGTTTATGAACGGCCCCTAACTCATTCCCTAGGTAGCGGGCAGGTTTATTAATTTCAGGGGTAAGGAGTTGGTCAAGGGTCAAGGTATCTAGCTCCGGCAGGGTTCAGCCCTCTATTTTAACCCCTGGAGAAGGGAAGGAAAGAGAATAGAGAAGAGAGGATAGAGTGAAATTAAAATTTCCCCCTCATTTCCCCCTCACTTCCCATTCCCCGTTCCCCATTCCCCGTTCCCCCTTCATCGCCCCAACCATTCATAAGCCTCAAGATGACTAAGATCGCAACTGGTACAATCCCCACATTTAGACGGAGCGGGGAGTTTGCGAATCCGTCCCTTTTGTACCAGTTTGGTTAGCATCGGCTGAAGACAGGTGCGATCGCTCCGGAAGTGCAACGCGAGATCCCCGATGGAAACCGTGCCGTGATTAGCAATGTAGGCTTGGATGGCGGTGAGCATGGTCGTTAGGATTTTTCGGGTAGGAGGATGGAGCGCCGTCGCTGGGGTTGGCTGTAGCGCATTAAGAGGACGGTGGCGATCGCCCCCACCCCTAGCCCCACAATCCAAGCTGTGGCTGTAGCCGGATGTTGGGCAAATGTCACGATTTGATAGAACATCACCGCACTCCAATACCCCAATCCCGTCGTCCAGAGGCCGACAAACGCAGTCCAACCCGTATTGGTTTCCCGATACACCGCCCCCATGGCCGCCACACAGGGGAAATACATCAAGATGAAGAGCAAATAGGCAAAGGCTCCTGCCTGGCCTTCAAACCGCAGGGCCATCTGTCCAAAGGTTGTGTAGGCCACATCCTGCTCCGCTGCCACCGCATCGAGATCGCTGACATCACCAATCGAGAGGCCCAGGGGATCGAGGAGCGTACCGGAAAGTGTTGCTAGATTGGCGGGAATGGAGGCAAAGGCGGCTCCGATATTGCCCATAAAATCGACACCCTCATCCCCTAACTCAACCCCCGCCGCCACCGCCTCATTTCGGGCCAATTGGCTATAGAGGGAATCGAGGGTTCCCACGACGGCTTCTTTGGCAAATACGCCGGTAAAAATGCCCACTGTCGCGGGCCAATTTTTGCGGGTTAGACCCATGGGCGCAAAGACTGGCGTGACTTGCTGACTGAGGGTACTGAGGATCGAATTTTCGCTGTCTTCGTTACCAATGGAGCCGTCCATACCGACGGAATTGAGCAAACTGAGCACCATCACCATGACGATAATCACCCGACCCGCCCGCAGAATGAAGCTTTTTAACCGTTCCCAGGTGCGGATCAGTACCCCCTTGAGCGTCGGTAGATGGTAGGTGGGCAGTTCCATCACAAAGGGGGCAGCTTCCCCTTTAAGAAGCGTGTATTTCATGATTAAGCCGGTGGCGATCGCCATCCCCATGCCCACCAGATAGAGCAAAAACACGAGGTTTTGCCCCGCTTGGGGAAAGAAGGCCGCCGCAAACAGGGCATAGACCGGCAACCTTGCCCCACAGGACATAAAGGGGTTCATTAAAATTGTGAGAATGCGATCGCGCTTACTTTCCAACGTGCGGGTGGCCATAATCGCCGGAACATTACAGCCAAACCCCACCAACATCGGCACAAAGGACTTACCCGGCAGCCCCACAAACCGCATCAGGCGATCCATCACAAAGGCAGCGCGGGCCATGTAGCCACTGTCTTCTAAAAAGGCCATAAACAAAAACAGGCAAGCAATCACCGGGATAAACGTCGCCACCGTCTGAATGCCGCCGCCCATGCCCTGGGCCAGCACCACCGTTACTAAATCCGGCATCCCCAGAGCCGTTAAAATCGCCCCTAAACCATCGACAAAAATCGTGCCGAAGAAAATATCAAAAAAGTCAATAAAGGCACTGCCCACATTGATCGCAAACATAAACAGCAGGTACATCACCCCCAAAAAGATCGGAATGCCTAACCAGCGGTTGAGGACAATGTGATCAATGCGATCGCTTTGGGAGAGGCTCACCTGTCGGGGCCGGGTGGCGATGTCATTAACGAGGCGATGGGCATAGCTATAACGACTGTCGGCAACGGCAATATCCACATCTTCCCCTAAAACCTGATGAATGCGGTGGCGTTGCTCTGCCACTTGGCGGAGGAGATCAGGGGAGAGGTGGGGGGTGTCTTGGTCGTCGTATTCAAGGAGCTTGAGGGCCGTCCAGCGATCTGCACAACTATCCCGGTCGCTTGCCTCTTCAGGGGTTAACCCTGGCGGCTGGAGGGCGGGGATCAACACCGCAAGGGCCTCCTCCATGATGGTGGGATAAACGACTTGGGCGTGGGGCCGTTGGGGATGGGTTAAAAAGGCCGCTAAACAGTCCTTCAGGGCATCCACCCCCTGGCCCCGGGCCGCCACCATCGGGATCACGGGACAACCGAGACGGCTGGCCAGCAATTCGACGTTAATCCGGGTTCCCTGATCTTCGGCCACATCAACCATATTGAGGGCAATGACGAGGGGAAGACCGATTTCGAGGATTTGGGTGGTGAGGTAGAGGTTCCGCTCCAGGTTGGAGGCATCGACAATATCGATGACCACTTGGGCCGCACCGGAGAGGAGATAATCGCGGGCGATCGCCTCATCGACACTCCCTTCGTCCTGAGAATCAATGGCATAGATCCCCGGTAAATCGACAATGGTAATTTGCTGATTACCCTGGCGATAACTGCCCTCTTTGCGATCGACGGTCACACCGGGCCAATTACCCACCTGTTGGTTGGCCCCGGTGAGGGCATTAAAGAGCGTGGTTTTACCGCAGTTGGGGTTGCCGATCAGGGCGATGGTTGGAGGAGACATGGGCATTCAGGGAAAAAACAATCTAAGGAGAGATAAAAGACAGAAGGCAGAATAGAACGCAGAAGGCAGAAGGCAGAAGGCAGAAATAGTTTTTTACTCTTCACTTCCTACTTCCTACTTCATCCTTCGGCCAACGGCTCGACGCGCAATGCCGCCGCCTCGCTTTTGCGCAGACTGAGCTTAAAGCCGCGCACTTCGATTTCAATGGGGTCGCCCATGGGGGCTTGGCGGGTAATCGTGATCGGTGTGCCGGGAGTTAGTCCCATAGAGAGAAGTTTTTCGCGATAGGCGCGATGGCTGGTTTCATAGCTAAGGATGCGGCCAGATTGGCCGATGGCGAGGTCGCCGAGGTGCAATGGGGTAGTCATAGGAGCATCGACAGGGAGGGTCGGGGTAGATGTTGGCGGGTCGAGGAGCGTGGTGCTGACCATAACGCGATGGGCGATGCCTGCCCCTAGGCCAATGCGACAGCCCTGAAAGCCGACAATCATCGAGCCGCTGTCGGTACGGCTAACGACGGTGATTTCGCTGCCTTGGGTGAGGCCGAGATCGATCAGGCGACGCATGATCCGGTGTCCCCCCTGAATTTGGACGATCCAGAGGCGATCGCCTACCGTTGCCATCGCCAGGGGAAATTGCCCCGCCGACGTAGCGGCGGCAGTCTTCTGATCAACGGGGTGAGTCGAGTCCGCTTCCAATGGACTCCGACCACCAATGAAGGTGATCCCTGACCCATCAACCCCTAGTGAAGCCTGGGATGCATTGTTGATTGCCTTAAATTTCATAGAACCTTAAGAATGAGAACAATGATTAGGAAAATTGAGCAAGTAAAGGTCTAGACCTCTATCAAGAATGACAGAAAATGAGTAAAAATTAGCATCGACTTAATAGGAATTATTATCATTAAATTTGAACCTAGCGCAAATCCGGCAAGGTTACTTTGCTCTTAAGCTAAATTTAATGATTGCCGTGAGCCATGGGTGTTGTGGGGAGAATATCGACAATGGCGTTCAGGAATGGCGTTCAGGGAGAAGGTCAAGGTAGCCAGTTTAAATGGATGATGCTCGCCATCGTCGTTTGGATCGGCTCCTGGCGGGGCAATTGTAGCGGCGTGACCTGGCCCTCAATGGGCATCGTGCCACGGGGGTGAGCACTGGCACAGAGGGAAATATGACCTTCACTCACCACCAAGCCTTGAGTGGGATCATAGCCCCGCCAACCCGCCCCCGGAAGATAAACCTCCACCCAACCATGGAGATCCCGACGGTCTTGAACGCGATCGCCCGCCTGATACCCACTGACAAACCGCGCCGGAATCCCCAAACTGCGGCACACCTCCATAAACAACACCGCCCAATCCCGACAGGAACCCTGTTTTCGCCGCGCCGTCACCCCCGGCAACCAAGGGGCCCCCGTCTCCCGTAGAATGTATTCCCATTCGCGGTAAAGCTTTTGGTTTAAGGCATTGAGGAAATTTAAGGTGTTACCGTCGTTATCCATGAAGAGATCTTGCGCGAGGGCGATCGCCGCCGGATCAAACTGAGCTTGGATCGGTTCCAAATAAGCCCGAAGACTATGGTGAAGATCTTTAGGGTAATCCCAAGGGAGATGCATCGCCCAAGGTTCTAATAGATAGTGAAAGGGGTTCACCAAAAGGGTTTCCACTGTCATCGTGACGGTGATTTCTAATTGACTTGTGGGTTCAGTGAACCAGATTTTTGTGAATGTGTTGCCATCGAGATCAATAAGGGGCGATCGCCCCACCGGATCAGGCATCACCTTTAAAACAAAATCCTCCACCCGTTGCTCCCCATCGGCACGGGGATGAAGGCGCACCAAATGAGGTTGAAGGAGAATGCGATCGCTGTAGGTATAGGTTGTTTTGTGGTGGATTGAATAGCGCAAAGGGTTGCCTCAGATGTATATTTTTCAACAATTAAGGCAATGAATCTACCCAAAAGATACAACTATTGCCCCTCATAGCCCATGCCATTAGCCTCAGCATAGCGATGGAGAAACCGCATCACCCGCTCCCAATCTTGATCGGATTCAATATCAATTTGGCATTCCGCCCCTAAAATATCATCCTCTTCATTCGCCCCCACCCGAAATTTAAAATTACTGGGAACCGCACTAATTTCCCCTTCCTCATCAATCAAGCGCACCGTCCCGGTAAACCGTTTTGTAAAACTATTGACTAGATCAATCGCATTCAGGGTTTCAAACATCAGCAACACATTGCGAATCCCAGAGGTTTTTCCCTGACGGAGCCGCACATTACTGAGTTCTTCGGCAATCCCTTCAAAAAATTCAATGCGAGGGGTAACTGTCATTTTCCTAAAATTTTTTGTAAATTCTGTAAATGTTGTCAATAATCGGGTGCTTTTGCCAAAGGGCGCAAAAAATAGAGGGCGAAAAAATTTTCGCCCCTACGGTAACTCTGTTATTCGGCTTCGCCGCCTTGCAGTTTTAAAAGGAAAAAGCCAAGACCTAAACCGACCAAAATCAGCGTAAAGGACAACACGGCTGCATTCATCATTAAATCATGGGCATTCATGGTTAAAACTCCTGAAATCGGGAATGAGGGCTGATTTGACTCAAAAACCCATTGTAAAGCAAAGCGGGATGGAGCAAGCCTCAAGCCTACCCCCCATTGTTGGGGAGAGGGGTTGGGAATAAGGGCTGATCCCACCCCTGATCTCAGATCGCCCTAAAGTCGTGGCATCATGGCAAGAGTGCAACGAGAGGGCAAAATGGGGCAAAACGTGCGGTTGGTGATTTCCATGGGCGATCCGGCGGGGATTGGGCCCGAAGTCGTGCTCAAAGCGTTGGTCAATCCCCCCCCTGAGGCGGAAATTACGCTGGTGGGAGCGCGATCGCACCTCCAAGCCACCTATACCCAATTGCGAGAGATCACCCCCCTCGCCAATCCCGACGATTTCGAGATCATTGATATTCCGCTAGTTGAGCCGGTGATTTGGGGGGAAGGTACGGCGGCAACGGGGGCCGCCAGTTTTGCCTATTTGGAAAGGGCGATCGCCGCCACCCTCGCCGGAGAATTTGAGGCAATTGTGACCGCCCCCATTAACAAATCCCTCTGGCAAGCGGCGGGCCATAATTACCCCGGCCAGACGGAAGTCTTAGCGATGCGCGGGGGGGCGAAACAGTTTGGGATGCTGTTTGTGGCGCGATCGCCCCATAGTCAATGGCTCTTAATCACACTCCTGGCCACCACCCATATTCCCTTAAATCAAGTTCCCCAAGTCCTCAATCCAGACCTGATGGCCCGCAAATTGGATCTGTTGGTGCGATGTCTGCAACAGGATTTTGCCCTGGAGCAGCCCAAGGTGGCGATCGCCGGCCTCAATCCCCACAGTGGCGAGGAGGGCAACTTAGGGCGGGAAGAGGTGGATTGGTTGATCCCCTGGTTAGAACAGGAGCGCAAGCAGCGGCCCGATGTGGAATTAATCGGCCCCGTTCCCCCCGATACCCTTTGGGTGAAACCGGGTCAAGCTTGGTATGGCGATCGCTGCGGCAATTCCCCCGTTGCCGGTGTGGCTGATGGTTATCTCGCTCTCTATCATGATCAGGGGTTAATCCCCGTGAAATTGATGGCCTTTGACCAAGCCATTAACACCACCATTGGTTTACCCTTTGTCCGCACCTCCCCCGACCACGGCACAGCCTTTGATATTGCCGGCCGGGGTATCGCACGGGGGGAGAGCATGGCCGCAGCGATCGCCCTGGCGGTGGAATTAGCCGAAAATCGTCGCCAATGATCTGCACCGCATCTGAAGAAAGCGATCCCAATTCATTAAGATAGGAAAAAGCCCTGCTCCCGGTTAGCGAATCGATTCACGCTAGCGAACTTATCCCCCATGCCCATGCTTGACTTCATCCGCCCCGATCTCATCCAACTTCAGGCCTATACTCCCCATCCGGGCGGCGAACCCACCGGCCCCCTCGATATCCTCGACACGAACGAAAGCCCCGTCGATCTGCCCCCGGAACTCAAGGCCAAGCTGGCTTGGCTCTACCAAGAAACCATCGCCACCAACCGCTATCCCGATGGCAGTCACCACCACCTCAAGGCGAGTATTGCCAACTATGTCAATGAATCCGCCTCAACCCAAGCCATTGCCCCCGATTGGATTTCTGTGGGGAATGGTTCCGATGAACTGATCCGCTCGGTGCTCATTGCCACCTGTTTAGGGGGAGAGGGTTCGATCTATGTGGCGGAGCCGACGTTTTCCATGTATGGGATTATTGCGGAAACCTTGGGAATTTCTGTGATTCGGGGTCAGCGGTTGGCGGATTTTTCCATGGATTTGGCGGCGGCAAAAACGCAGGTTGTGGCTCCGGTGCGGGTTGTGTTTGTCGTTCACCCCAATTCCCCCACCGCCAACGCCCTCACAGCGGCGGAAATCGACTGGTTACGGAGCTTGCCCCCGGAAATTTTGGTGGTGATTGATGAGGCTTATTTTGAATTTAGCCAAACCACATTGGCGGCGGAATTACCCCAACATCCCAATTGGATTATTTTGCGCACGTTCTCCAAAGCCTTTCGCCTCGCTGCCCTGCGGGTGGGCTATGCGATCGCCCATCCCTCTGTGACCCAAATCCTCGAAAAAGTCCGCCTCCCCTACAACCTCCCCGCCTTCACCCAAGCGGGGGCGGAATTGGCCCTCCAACACCGGGGCCTGTTGTTAAGTGCGATCGCCCCCTTACAGGAGCAGCGGCAACAAATGATCGCGTCCTTGACTGCGCTCCCCCCGTTGCTCGTCTTTCCCAGTGCGGCCAACTTTGTCTATGTGCGATTGCGGGAGGGGGGCAATCCGGAATTAGCGGCCATTGCTGCTGCCCTCAAAGCCGAAGGGACGTTAATCCGCCATACCGGCGGCGGGTTGCGGATCACCATCGGCACAGCAGCGGAAAATGAGCGGGCGATCGCCCGGCTCACCGCCTATCTCCACCGTTAACGGCGAAAACCGTATTCCAGCGTGAAAAATTGCGGTTTAAAAGCCGCCAGGGGTTCGCGCAATTTTGCCAATTCTCCATCGGGGCCATGGATTTCCAACCGGGTTAAATCGGCAATTTGCAAAGCCGCCTGCAACAATTCCCCCACATTCTCCAAATGGGCTAACAGCCCTTCGGCATCGCCATAGCCTTCTCGACAATGGGCCTGATCGCCATCGAAACTGAAGCCGTAATACAGGCATTTAGGCTCCGTTGCGGTTTTAGCCACAAACTGTTCACAAATTTCCTTAAATGCCGCCAGTTGGCCGCCGTGAACTTGGAAATAGGGAACAATGGTACAGCATTGATCATCGGTTGCCATGGTTTCCTCCTGGAAGAATTTTGAGGGTAGATCCCTCTGTTATAGTAGGAGGCTGTAGGGGCGAAAAATTTTTCACCCCTCTTTGATGGGTAATTTTGCGCCTTTATGGATCAGTGCGATCGCCATTGGCCGCTACCAATTTCGGGCCAATTTCATCTAACGGCATTGCCCCCAATTCCCCCGATGCACGGGTGCGAATACTGAGGCTTTGGCTTTCCACCTCTTTAGCCCCCACCACTGCCATTACGGGAATTTTATCTTTTTCGGCATTGCGGATTTGCTTACCGAGGCGATCGCCACTGGCAATTTCCACCCGTAACCCCTGGGCCACCCATTGATTCCGCACTTCTTGGGCATAGGGCAAAAATTCATCACTGACACAGAGCAAACGCACCTGTACCGGCGCGAGCCAGAAGGGGAAATCTCCGGCGTATTCTTCAATGAGAATGCCAATTAAGCGCTCCAAGGAGCCAAAAGGCGCACGGTGAATCATCACCGGCCGCTGGCGGGAACCGTCCTCACTGACATATTCCAAATCAAAACGGTTCGGCAAATTATAATCCACCTGCACCGTTCCCAATTGCCATTCCCGATCCAACACATCCCGGAAAATAAAATCCAGTTTTGGCCCGTAGAATGCTGCCTCACCGGGAGCCTCAAAATGATCCATGCCTAAATGCTGCACCGCACGCCGGATCGCATTTTCTGCCGCATTCCACACTTCATCAGAGCCGATATATTTATCGGATTCAGGATCGCGGAAACTGAGGCGGGCTTTAAAGTTTTTCAGCTTCAATTTTTCAAAAACTGAAAGGATTAAATCCACCACATCGAGAAATTCCGCATCCAATTGATTGGGCGTGACAAAGAGGTGAGAGTCATCCACCGTAAAGCCCCGCACCCGCGTTAACCCGCCCAATTCCCCCGACTGTTCATAGCGGTACACCGTGCCAAATTCCGCTAACCGGATGGGCAATTCCCGATAGGAACGCAGTTCATTTTTATAAATTTGGATATGGAAAGGGCAGTTCATCGGCTTGAGGACAAAACCTTGTTCCGCAGCGGCGGCGGCTTCATCTTCCGCCATCATCGGGAACATATCCTCTTTATAGTTCTGCCAATGGCCGGAGGTTTTGAACAAATCCACCCGGCCAATGTGGGGTGTAACCACCCCTAAATAGCCCCGTTTGGTTTGTTCATCTTGGAGGAAACCCTGGAGGAGCGATCGCACCACCGTCCCCTTCGGAGTCCAGAGGGGCAACCCCGGCCCCACCACATCGGAGAACAGGAAGAGGCCCAATTCTTTCCCTAACTTGCGGTGATCCCGTTTGAGGGCCTCTTCCTTGCGCCGTTGATATTCCTTGAGTTGTTCGGGGGTTTCCCAGGCCGTTGCATAGATGCGTTGGAGTTGTTGGCGGGTTTCATCCCCCCGCCAATAGGCCCCCGCCACACTTTCCAGGGCGATCGCCTTCGGATTCAAAGCCTGAGTATTGTCCACATGGGGGCCAGCACAGAGATCCCACCACTGATCCCCCAAGTGATAGATCGTAATCTCATCGCCGCGCATCATATCCCGGAGAATCTCCAGCTTGTAGGGTTCCTCGATTTGCTCAATGCGGCTCTGGGCTTCCTCCCTGGTGACGGCTTCGCGCACGACGGGGAGCTTTTGCTTAATGATCTTATCCATCTGCTTTTTGATGGCTTTGAGATCTGCTTCGGTGAAGGGTTCGGGATTATCAAAATCGTAATAAAAACCCGTCTCTGTCCAAGGGCCAATCGTCACCTGTGCTTGAGGGAAAAGGCTCTGCACCGCCATCGCCATCACATGGGAGGCGGTGTGACGGATGCATTTCAGCGTTTCTGATTCACTGGTACGGGGGAGATGAATCGGTTCGGGAGCGGAATTTTCGGCACTGGACATAAATTGATTGACCTTCAAAGCGGACGATGGGGATTGAATCACCATGACCCATTGTACCGATGTCCCTGAACTGAAGGAAGTACATTAAGGCAGAAGGATGAAGGCAGAAGGATGAAGGCAGACAGGGGAATCTCTTGTGGGCTAAGAGTTTTGCCTTGCAGGTATGGTCGGATGATTTCCGTCGTTCGGTACTCAGGAGGATTTTGGCGATGGGGGGGTGATGGCCAATCACCCTCCACCCCTAGAAGTGCTAGATTTGGGGCAGTCCCTTGGGTTGTGCAAACCCTAGGCTCTCTTTCACCATACAGTTGAGCATCCTATGGCAATTAATCTCGAAAAAGGACAACGGATTTCCCTCGTCAAGGCAGCACCGGGTTTAAAACGGGTACTCTGTGGCCTAGGGTGGGATGTGGCCCAACGGCCCAAAGGGTTGATGAGCCTGTTTAGCAATAACCATGATTATGATTTGGATGCATCAGCGATCGCCCTTGATCGCAATGGCAAATACCGCAACACGAACAACGTCATCTATTTCGGCAATCTGCGCCATCCCTCCGGAGCCATCACCCATTTAGGGGATAATCTCACTGGGGCGGGCCATGGCGATGATGAGCAGATCATTGTTGATTTAACGAAAATCCCCGCTGACATTGAAACTTTGATGTTTGTGGTGAATATCTATCGGTGTCGCGATCGCCAGCAGGATTTTAGCCAAGTTAAAAATGCTTTTGTGCGTCTCGAAAATATGGAAAACCGCACCGAAATCGCCCGTTACAACCTCTCCGGCAGCGATTACCAAGGTTGTACCGGGTTACGCATTGCCAAGTTATATCGGAATGGGGAAGGCTGGGATTTAACCGCTCTTGGTGAAGGATTACAGGTCAATGAATTAAAAGAAATTCTCAAGCAATATTAAAACCCTGTAGGGGCGTTGGCGTAAGCCTGCCGGAGGCACAAAAATCTTTCGCCCTCCCCCTCTTTGCTTTAATCCTTTTCCTCTATGCTGTTTGATCGCCATGCCCAAAACCCCGATCATTAATCCTGAGCAATCCTATAGTTTTTCTGATTACTTTAAACTCAATTTCGCCCCCCAGGATATTCTTGCCTATTTTAAAGTGAAACTCCAACGCGCTAGGCTCGAATTACCTCACTATCCCGGCCCTCTTGATCGCCTCGCTGACCTCAAAGCCCGCATTGCCAACACCCTCCCCCGCCTCAGTCTCAACAGCGAAATGGCCCGGCGCGAATTCCTCATTGCCCCCGTCTTAACCGATCTACTCCACTACACCGAAGCCACCCTCAACGTTGAATATCCCGTCGCCGTTAACCATCAACTCAAGGGTTCCCTCGATTATCTTCTCCAAAATGAGCAAACGTTCCTCGTCATTGAGGCTAAAAATGAAGATTTAGAACGGGGTTTTCTGCAATTGGCGATTGAACTCATTGCCCTAGATCAATGGTTGGATGTTGATCAGCCGCTTCTTTTTGGGGCAATTTCTACGGGCAACATTTGGCAATTCGGCCAATTCGATCGCACTTCCCGCCAAATCACCCAAGACCTCGATCTTTACCGCGTTCCTACTGATCTTGATGACCTCCTTCCCATCCTTATCCACATCCTCCAACCTGAACAGAAATTGATTTGAAATTTAAGGTTATGTTCCAATAGGTATAGATATATTTGTTGGTATTGAGTTACTGATCAACTGAGATACAGGTGTATAAATATCACATTGAACTTCTGGTACTCGAATCGTTATTATTAATGAATAACGAACAGGCTGTTCATAACGCTCCAATTGTTTTTGTTCTTTCCACCATCCACTTACGGGACAAACACCTATCATTCCTCTTTCTGCTAGATCAATTGCGGAGCCTTTCCAAATATCAGAATGTAGTGAACCTTTATTTCTCAAATTAGAACCCAAAAACCAGTTATCATTTTCCCGACTACCACGAAAATTTTCTTCCTCCTCCCTAATTTCTTTGTTGATCCTTTTTTGGAATTCTTGATCAGTTTCTAAAGGCCTTTTAACTTCAAATCTAAGTCCACAAGATGCATAGCGGTGTTTTCTTTGATAACCTCGTTCTCCTGGATTAGGTTCAATAAAATAAGATAATGTAACTTTTAGCTTTACCTCAGCTTTCCCTAATTCTTCTAATTTTTCTTTAGGCCAAGGCAAATCGTGTAAATTCATTTTGTTGGTTTTGATAGCAGAACCATCTTTTTTAAAAGGCAATAGTTGATCTTCAATGATGAGTGTCAAATCACTATTTGAACTCTTTAACGCTCTATCTAGATCAGGAACACCGTATCCATATCTACGAATTATATTTTTTTTATGTTTTTGTTGAGATCCTTTGCTAAAATGCTCATTCATTATGGGAGTCCATTCGGCTGAATGAACAATTAATGCACGTATCGTTTCTGGCCAATACTCAGGATATTGAGACAGAATACGAGCAGCCATATAACTAGCTAGTGCAGTTGCACAACTCGTATCTGACATGGCTACAAATAATTTAGTTTTAACACGACGAGGATCATAGTCTGTTGTTAGCAGAGACAAATCGTCAAGACTTTCTGCCGGATTTTTACCATCTGAAGCATAGTTGCCACCCTCAAAAACAACATCAGGACGAATAGGCCATTGATTTTCCCAAGAAACGGAAGTTCGGCTAGTGGGAGATAAATCCCCACAAGGGGCGATAGGTTGCCAACCTTGAAAATCAGGATTAACAATGTTAATTTTCTCAGTATAAGCTCCGACCACAAGGGCATTCCACGCCTGTGCAGGATTTTCAATTGTTTCTAGATCATTACGGTCTAAATAATCAGATGGAAGTATTTGTTCTCTAATATTTCCTGCTGAAATAATGATCAATCGTTTAAGGTCATCTTCACCAAAGGCTAGTTGATCAATTGCTGCTGACCAAGACGAAGGATTTCCCAAATTGGGTAATAGTTGTTCATTAGTTACCGCCATACAAAAAATACGCTTTCTTTGTGGATTTTTTATTTCTGGTAGAGAAACCGCTTGCTCTGTAATAGCTCCGTAAAGTTCAGGATCATTGTATTTTGGATGTGGAGGAAGCAGTTTAACCGATTCTAAACGATGAGTAAGGTTTATCGGCGTTGTTGATTGTAAAATCTCAAATAGATCGGAATAAAGAATTAATCCTGTCATTTGAGTCCCATGGCCATCATGATCATTAGCTCCCCACGTTGGATCACAGGTATGTAAATCGTTAACATCAAGCCCTTTTTCAATGAGTGTATGTTTTTGATAAACACCTGTATCAAGAAGGCAAACAGTAACAGCATCAAAATTTTCGCTAGGAGGTAGCGTAAGATTATCTAAAGCATCTGACCATTCCTTTTGTTCAATTGAACTTAGGTTCAGAAAAAAAGAAGGTGTATCCTTAGCAATTCGTAGCTCTGCAACCGTATCAGAATTATAAATGATTTGCTCCATTTCTTCCGCACTAGCTATTGCTAGAATAACTGTCCTTTCTGGAAATTTAATTTGCGTCGATTTGATCGTAATGTTTAATCTTTGAGTAATTAATTGGAAATTTTCAAATTGGTGACGCCGCAGCCATACTTCCCACCAAACTTTTTGTCCATTTTGAGGAAACAAACTAAGATCATCAGTAAATAATGATTGAACTGTACCTAGATCAACATTTTCTAGTCTTGTTATTAACCCCGCATTTTTAGGATTTCCTTTTTTTGTATTTTCATCTCTATATTTCTCTACTTTTACTGTGAAAAAATCTGTGGCTGACTCTGGCACAAAAACTGTGGCCTTCACAAACCCTTCTTGGTCACCAGAAGATTTGACGGAAACTAGCTCTATCTTTTTTTGTTTATTTCCTAAATCTTCAAAAATGTTTGCATTGTCGTTTACAACTTCAAATTCTAAATAAAATCCAGGTTTTCCTACCGCAATTTTCGATGAACGATTTTGCAGTTGCTCATGAGCTTTGATGATTGCTTGACCGATAGCAGTTTCTATTTTTTTTGCTTGTGCTGTCCTATCACAATTCAGCGGCTCTGGGGTTCGTCCTGAGCGTGGTGATGTGTAATCGACAGTTTTCAAAAACTCTTGATTATTACTCAAGTATAAATGAGGATGATTACGAGAAGATTTTGACATTGTTAACCTGACATTTATGAATTAAAGTTTAAATCTTTACGTTCAAGAATAGCTGAAATCAAAAAATTTTCACTGATTTTTTCACTATTTGATAAAATAGCTTGTTTAACAGATTCATCCGCTGCTCGTACAATTTCAGCTTGAGCAAGTCCATTAGCTTGCTCAAGAATTTCTGACCAATTTTGCCAACCAATTCTAAAGCCAATAAGTCGAGATTGAATTAGTTCACGAATAGTCTCACTATCAGGAACTTTATATTTAATTACATCATCAAAACGTCTAAAAAGAGCTTTGTCTAGTAGCTGGGGATGATTCGTTGCTGCCAAAATAAGACTATCCCCTTGATCTTGTTCTAAAAACATTAAGAAGGAATTGAGGATTCGTCGAATTTCCCCTACATCATTATTATTATGGCGTTGAGTTCCAATTGCATCAAATTCATCAAAAAAATATATTCCTTTGGTGATTGTCATTGCTTCAAAAATCAGCTTTAATCGGCTTGCTGTTTCTCCCATATATTTGTCAATTAAACTATCATATATGGTCGTAAAAAGCGGTAATCTAAGTTCTCCAGCTAAGGCCTCAGCCGTCATGGTTTTACCCGAACCAGGAGGGCCGACTAATAACAGTTTTCGGCGAGGTTTAAGATTATGTTCTTTAAGTTTTTGTCCTTGTCTTTGTTCCGTTAACACCCGTTTAAGACTAAAACTAAGGTCAGAAGTCAGAGTCATATCTGATAATCGGGTATCTGGGTATCTTACAGAAATTAGATTAGCTAAATCTCCTTTTGGTTGTACTAAGGGAATAGGATTGATTTTATTTTCGATAACCGATTGATTAGCTTTAGCTTGGTCAATTACTTCTCGAATTTCTTGAGCTAATTTACCATGCCCTTGTCTTGCTTCATGCGCGGCCATCTGTAGAGCAGCAGAATAAAATTTCTGCTGCTCTCCTTCCACGTGACTTCTTAGAAGTGCTAGGATGTGGCGTGCAGTGGACATTATTTTAAGTTGGTCTTTTATTATACTATAGAGCCTTCTATGTAAACAATACTAGATAAAGTTACGGTTTGTCATGAACAGCTTCATAGTTTGATTGTACCAAACTTTAAGGATGTTAGCTACCTCATAGCTACATTAGCCTTTCATGCTAAAACCTCGAAACCTCGTGATATTAGCTTTTTTTATAACCCTAAACCGTGAAAACCCCTTTATTGCTAATTGTCTAAAGCAAGATATGCAAAAAAAGGGTTAATCCCCGTTGGAATTAACCCTCTGATTGCTTTGGAACACGAGCCAGAGATTACTGGACAACCAGTTTTACGTTGGCATTGTTCAAGCCCCGCTGTTGCACTTCAGCCAAGGTTTTATTGACGGCGTACTTTTGGTTGATGGAGTTGATTAACTCGGTTTGATTGTGCTTTTTGGCCACACCCCAAAGATCAGCAATCAGGTCAAAGGTGCCATCACCATTACCAGACCAGCCGAGATCATACTCGCCATCCAGAACCGCAACCAAATCAGCGCGAACCTGCTGACCATTGTAACCCCGGACTTCAGCATTGGTTTTCGTGGTGATCCCCAGATCCCGGAGGGAGTTTTGGAGAATTTCCACATCGGTGATCTTGGTGCGTAAGGTGCTGAAATGAGACATGTTGGACTTCCTCTTGAAAATGAAAACGACAGTGAGTTTAGGAAAAGTGCCGCTGATGCGGGCTATTCAATTGTGCTGCTAGCTAGGGCTAGCCTTTGCCCCCCCGGATGGGGGAGAAAGCCTGTTAAAACTCTAAACGCTGGTATTCCGCGCTAGAGGTCGCGGCAGGTCGGGCGCGTTGTCGCGCCCAATCACGAAGGGCTGTGACCTGCTCAGTCATGGTGCGAGAAAGGGGAAGCGTTGCCTTCAGGGCCGCGATGATGTCGAGTTGCGTGAACTCGCGGTCTTGGGCAAAGGCTTCATACATGGCGGCGATAATCGCCTGCTCAATTTCTGCACCGGAAAAACCTTCAGACATCGTGGCAAGTTGGGCGAGATCAAAGCGATCAATCTCGGTGCGGCGCTTGCAGAGATGAATTTTAAAAATGGCTTGGCGTTCTTCTGGGGTGGGCAAATCTACAAAGAAGATTTCATCAAATCGCCCTTTGCGGAGAAATTCCCCCGGCAATCGCTCAATGCGGTTAGCGGTAGCCATCACAAACACCGGGGAGGTTTTTTCCTGCATCCAGGTGAGGAAAGAACCGAAAATCCGGCTTGATGTGCCGCCATCGGAATCTGATGATCCGGTGCCACCGGAGAAGGATTTATCCAGTTCATCGATGAAGAGGATCGCCGGAGAGATGGATTCGGCGGTTTTGAGGGCGTTGCGTAAATTGGCTTCTGATCGCCCCACCATCGAACCATCGTAGACCCGTCCCATATCCAACCGCAGAATGGGTAAGCCCCACAACCGGGAGGTGGTTTTAGCAATTAGGGATTTGCCACAACCGGGAACGCCTAAAATCAGCATCCCCTTGGGTTGGGGTAAGCCGTAGTCCCGCGCCCGTTCGCTGAAGGCGTTGGAGCGTTGCCGGAGCCAATGTTTTAATTCATCCAAACCGCCGATCGCCTCTAGGGTTTCGTCCTCTTCAATGTATTCGAGGATGCCGTTGCGCCGGATCAGTTGCTTTTTCTCAGAGAGGATGATCTCCACTTCCTCCTCCGTGAGGCGGTTGGCTTTGACGTAGGCTTTACGGTAGACCTTTTCGGCTTCATCTTTGGTTAAACCGAGGGTGGCCCGCACCAATTTTTCGCGGGTTTCGGCGCTGGGCCGTTTGCCCCGGATTTTCCCCAATTGGTTTTCCAACACTTGACCCAGTTCTTCCATGCTGGGGAGGGGGAAATCCAACACGACTACATCTTTTTCCAGTTCGATGGGGATTTCTTGGATCGGAGACATGAGGATGGCGATTTTTTCTGTGCCTTTGAAGGAGGCGATCGCATCCCGTAACGCCCGTTTTACCCCTGCGCCGCTGATGAAGTCGTGGAGGTCTTTAAAAACATAGATGCCCGGTTCCTTCTGGTGGATCGTCCATTGGATCGCCGCTTCGGGGGAAATGGTGTTGTGTTGGGGGGTGGTGCGGGTTTGCCCATATTCCACCATCCCGTGGGTCATCGTCCAGATGAAAACTTTCTGATGTTGGGTGTGGTTCTGGGCAATTTTGGCGATCGCCTGCTCAGAGCGTTCTTCCTCTGGAGTGACGAGGTAGATCAGGGGATATTGAGCTTTGATGAGTATGCTCAGTTCTTCTTTCATCGGAAATCGACCTTTTTGATTGTTACGACTCGATGGGCTATCCCCCCGCTCTAGCTGGCGGGCCAGCCCCGCCCCTAGCAGGGAACGAGATGTTCCTCATCTTGGGAATCCGCACCGGAACCAAGGGATTCGCGGACTTTTTCCACAGAGAGGTCTGGGGTGAGTTCGTCTGTAATAATGCTGGGCTGGTTACGGAGGGAAATGAGATCCCCATCCCGCTGTACCAAAGCACTTCCGCAATCGGGGCAGGCATGGACACGATGACTCTGGCCCTTTTGCCCTTGGGCGGCTTCGATTTCTTCCACCGCTTCGGGATATTGCAGATAGAACTGAATGGCCCGCTCCACTAATGCCGACATCGACTCTTCATCCACGACGGATTTAATTTTGAGTCTCCGGTGCATTTGGGAAGGTAAGTACAGAGTTACTTTCTGCTTGTCTTGCATCTTGATGCTCATAAAAGTTTTACCCGGGTATGCTATGCCATCTTAATCAGGGTCTTGGGGACTGTCAAGGCGGTATAGCGTCATGACGGCAATATTGTAATATTCGTTTACAATGCTGCCTAGATCAACGCAATACAGTCAATTTCCACCTTCACCCCTTTAGGGAGTTGAGCCACCTGCACCGTAGCGCGGGCGGGGGCGGTGGCTTCATCGAAATAGCGGGCGTAAACCCCGTTCATCGTCGCAAAATCCGCCAAATCCGTTAAAAACACCGTCGTTTTCACCACCTGGTTAAAGCTCGCTCCCCCAGCGGTGAGGATGGCTTGCAAATTGGCCATCACCTGCTCCGTTTGGGCGGCCACATCATCCCCCCCCACTAATTCCCCCGCTGCATTGAGGGGAATCTGCCCCGCCACAAACAGGAATTCTCCTTGGGCGGCGATCGCCTGACTATAGGGCCCCACCGGAGCCGGAGCCGCCTCGGTTTGCACAATGCGCTTACTCATCACTTTCCCCTGCAATTCACTTTTTCTAGCCTAGGGGGGAGAGCCGCTCTAGCGGCATTTTCGTTAAACAACTTGATAATTGGATGAATTTTTATTGCACAGGCCCGCCGCCAACGGTTGGATTTCGGCCCCATTCCCCCTAAGCTCAAGAATCGTGGTTAGCCCTTGGGCGAAGACCACGATTCTTGAGGATTTATCCATGATTAAAATCAGCCCCATCATTGTGTTTCATCTGTTCAGTTTGACCCTGGGGATGGCGATCGCCCCCCAATTAGCCCCCAGTCATGCTGCCCCCACCCCAGCCGTAGCCGTCACCCCCCAAGCGGTGGATTTTGCCCCTCATTTTGAAGCCCTGGATATTGAGGGATCGATCCTGATCTATGACCAAAAAGGCGATCGCTTTTTTGAACACAATCCCCAACGGAACCGCACCGCGTTCCCCACCGCCTCCACATTTAAAATTTTTAATTCCCTGGTGGCCTTAGAAAGTGGTGTCCTTCCCCATGATTTGGCTGTACTCACTTGGGACGGTGTACCCCGGATGATCCCTAGTTGGAATCGGGATCTCAATTTGCGGGAGGCCTTTAAGATTTCAGCGGTGTGGTTTTATCAGGTGATTGCCCGCCGGGTCGGTCATCAGCAAATGCAGCAATATATTGAAGCCGCTCAATTTGGCAATCAACGCATTGGCCCCCCGGAAGAAATCGATCAATTTTGGCTCAATGGCACATTGCGGATCACGCCGCGCCAACAGGTGGAATTTTTACAGCGGCTCCAGGCTGGGGATTTACCCTTTTCGGGGCGATCGCTCACCCTCGTTAAAGATCTCATGATTGCCGAACAAACCCCAAACTACACAATTCGGGCGAAAACCGGCTGGTATGGCTATGGGGAGCAGGGGGTTCGCCAAATTGGTTGGTATGTCGGCTATGTGGAAACCGCTGATAATGTCTACTTTTTCGCCACCAATCTTGATATGGACAAGCCCGAAGCCGCCGCCGCCCGCCTGCAACTCACACGGCTTTGTTTGCAAACCTTAGGGGTACTGTGATTAGCCCTCACCTCAACCCCTCTCCCCAGCGAGAGCGAGGGGCTATGTTAGTCACCCTCAACCTAACCTCTCCCCAAAAGGCGGCGAGGGGGCGAAAGATTTTTCGCCCCTACAGAGGGATGAGAGGGGCGTAGGCGCAGATTGATCGCGTTAATCTGTCCCCAGACAGCCATAATAAACTCTGTGGATCTGCCCTAACGATTTATGAAACTGCTGTGTTTGAGTAATGGCCATGGTGAAGATGCGATCGCCATCCAGATTGCCCAAGCCCTCCGCCGCCATCCCCAAGCCCCTGAAATTGCCGCCCTCCCCATCGTCGGTACAGGCCACGCCTACCAAACCGCCGATATTCCCATCATTGGCCCCGTCAAGGCGATGCCATCGGGGGGATTTATTTATATGGATAGTCGGCAACTGTGGCAGGATGTCCAGGGGGGATTGTTGGGGTTAACGTTGGCTCAGATCCGCGTTGCCCGCCGTTGGGCCAAAGATGGCGGGCATATCCTCGCCGTAGGGGATGTTGTCCCCCTCGCCATTGCCGCCTTCAGTGGGGCAACCTATGGCTTTGTGGGTACGGCCAAATCGGAATACTATATCCGCGATGACCGGGGGCAATTGCTGAAATCCCGCCGGGGTGAAGGCTGGTCGGGTTCGGTGTATTTGCCTTGGGAACGGTGGTTAATGGGGCGATCGCCCTGTCGGGCCATCTATCCCCGCGATGGCCTCACCACCACGATCCTCAAACGCTACAAAATTAATGCCCATAACCTCGGCAACCCGATGATGGATGGTTTGGTTGTCCCCCGCTACACCCAAAGCGCCATCCCCGAAGAACAGCGGGCTTTAATGGTGCTGTTGCTCCCTGGCTCCCGCGCCCCAGAGGCCCATCACAACTGGCAAACGCTGATCACCGCCGCCCATGAACTCTGCCACGCCCCCCCCACGCCTGCCCCACTGTTATTCCTCGCTGCCCTTGCACCGAGCCTAGATGCCGCTGATTTTCTCCCCACCCTCACCCAATACGGTTGGCGACCTGCCCCCTTACCTACGGTTCCCCTCCTCACAGACCCCTCAGCCCAAGGCTTCCAACAGGGGGATCATCGTTTGGTGATTACGCAACGGGACTATCCTGCTTGTTTGAATGCGGCGGATGTGGCGATCGCCATGGCCGGCACAGCCACGGAGCAGTTTGTCGGCCTGGGAAAACCTGTGATCACGCTACCGGGAACGGGGCCGCAATTTACGCCCCAATTTGCCGAAGCCCAAACCCGCCTCTTGGGGGTTTCCGTAACGCTGCTCAAGCATCCCCATGATGTGCCGAAAATTTGCCAAAGCCTGTTAGGTAATCCGGATACGTTGCAGATCATTGCTGAAAATGGCGATCGCCGCATGGGCCAGCCGGGAGCCGCCGCTCGAATTGCGGATCATCTGCTCACGGTGCTGTAATAGGAAAACATCTCCATTCCCTTAATCAACGACCCATGAAACTCAGCCTTTGCATGATTGTGAAAGATGAAGAGCAAGCTTTGCCCGCCTGTTTAGACAGTGTGAAGGATGTGGTGGATGAAATTGTGGTGTTGGATACGGGGTCGAGCGATCGCACCATGGCCATTGCCCAGGAATACGGCGCAACGGTGGCCCAATTCCCTTGGGGCAATGATTTTGCCGCCGCCCGCAATCAGGCCCTGAAGTATGTGACGGGGGATTGGGTCTTGGTTTTAGATGCGGATGAACAGCTAACGGAAGAAGCCGGCCCCCACATTCGCACCGCCATGGCCGATGATAGTTTGCTGGTGGTGAGCCTGATCCGTCAGGAAATCGGGGCAGTGCAATCTCCCTATTCCCTCACTTCACGCCTCTTTCGCCGCCATGAGGCGATCCGTTTTGATCGCCCCTACCATGCCCTCATTGATGACAGCGTGATCGCCCTGCTCAAGGCGGAACCGCAATGGAACTTTGCGACGTTGCAGGTGGTGGCCTTGATCCATAGTGGTTATGAGGTGAAGGCGATCGCCCAAAAAAATAAACAGGCCCGCGCCCAAGCTGCCATGGAGGCTTACATTGCCGATCATCCCGATGATCCCTATGTTTGCAATAAGTTGGGGGCGCTCTATGTCAACAGCGGTAAGACGAAAGAGGGGATGGCGCTACTCAAACGGGGCTTAAAGGATATCAACATTGAACCGCCCCTTGCCTATGAACTCCATTACCATCTCGGCAATGCTTACGCCCGCAAGCGCAACATGGATAAGGCGGTGATCCATTACCAAGGGGCGATCGCCCAAAATATTTTCCCCATCCTCAAATTGGGGGCATTGATTAACTTTGGGGCGCTGCTCCATGAAGCGGGGGAATACGAAATGGCCCAACGGCCCCTCAGTGCAGCCATTGAAATTGATCCCACCTGTATGCTGGCCTACTACAATCTGGGCTTAGTGTTTAAGGCTCTGGGGCATTATCAAAATGCGATCGCCGCCTACGAAAAAGCGATCGAACTGCAACCGGACTATGCCCAAGCCTATCAAAACCTAGGGGTGGTGTGGTTTAAATGCGGCAATGTCGATGAAGCCTTGAATTATTTTGGCAAGGCGATCGCCATCCTGGAGCAAACCAACTTGTTAGAAGCCGATCAACTGCGCCGTCAACTCAAGGACATGGGCTTTGAAGCCCCCCAATTCAAAGTCCAATTAGAAGTCTAAACCCCCCTTGTCCGGCGGATTGCATGGCATTCCCCCCCAGGGAACTCCCCTCGATGTCCGCGATTAAAACCATCAAATTGGCAAATCTAGCGATAATGGAACGAATATTTAAAATCCGGCCAAGATGGTGAGTAATCCGACCTCAGGGGCGATCGCCGTTAGCGAACCCATTGCCCTCCTCCTCCTCGATCCCGACCCCATTTTCCGCCTCGGCCTGACCACCGCCTGGGCCACAGAATCCTCAGTGGAGATCATCGCCACTGGGGATTTAACCATGGGTGAACAGTATTGGCCCCAGAGCCGGGCCTTCATCACCTTGATCGACTGTGGCGGCGATTGGGGCTATGTGGAGCGGGTGCGGCGCACCTACGCCGATCGCCCCCTGATTTTACTCACCCCCTGCCCCGACCCCGGCCAACGGCAGCAACTCCAAACCCTTGGGGTGGCGGCCTATTGTCCCAAAGGGGTCAGCCTCGCAACCCTCCTGGCCACGATTAACCAGGTTTCCCAAGGGCAGACCCGTTGGCCCGATCCCCCCCTCGCCCCCCAAACCCCCGCCTCCCAATTTCCCAACCGTCCCCCCCGTTGGCTCCATACCCTGCGCCAATCGGGGTTAGAGCAAATTGAAGCCGAGTTAGGGGAATTGCGATCGCCCCTCGCCACCGCCCAAGGGTTAGACCGCTGGATTCTCCAAGGAAGACAGCGAGAACTCCGCTTTGCCCGTTGGTGTGTCCATCAACTCCTGCCGGTGCAAGTCGTTTTTACCCTTACACCGCCCCCCGATCCCCCCACGGCGATCCGCGTTGGCGAACCCATCGCCCCGGCCCCCGAACCCTATCCCCTCCTAGCGGAATTTCTCACCGCCATCCAAGGGGGATTGGTCAATCAAAGCGGCCAAGTGTTGGAAATTGATATTTTGCGGGGCGATCGCCGCGCTGAACTGCTTTATCTCACCGTCCAAACCTTGAAAAAATGGGGCGACCAAGCCCAATTCCTCCAACTCGATGCTGATGCAATCCGCCGCCAAACCCCCGATATTCTTCGGGATCTGTGTCAACAGATCCGCCTTGAATGGGTACGTCGCTACCCAACCGGGGGCGAGGTCAATCCCCAGGGTCTCATCGATCCCCTCTGGGCCCAAACGGCCAACCTGCCCCCCATGCCCCAGGCTGGCGACTTCCTTGCCCACCTGATCCACACCACCCCTATCACCATTGATCAAGTCAGCTATCGCGGCGAATCCCCCGAAGCCCAAGGCCGAGCCGCCCTTCTGCGGGATCATCTGATCCTTCAACTCAGCAATGCGGTTATGGCATGGTTGCTCAATCGCTATGGCGAAGGGGAAGAAATTAAATATCAACTCTATGAATCCCGCTATTTCTCAACGCGATCGCTCACCCGTTTCCGCAACGAACTCTCCTGGCAATTTCGCCACAATACCTATTTACGGGAACCGAAGGCGATCTTTGAAAGCCGTTACCTGCTGTTTTATCAAACCGCTGGCGTGATTAAACAGGTGAGTATCTACGGGGCGCGGGGGGAAGAATTGGCCCAACTCACCGGCTTTCCTTGGTTTGTCACCCTCGCCTTAGAAACCCGCGATGCGATCGCCCCCCGTTTGCGCAACCTCATCGCCTGGCTTGGGGAAGGCGTGGTTTATCTCCTTACCCAAGTGATTGGCCGGGGCCTCGGTTTAATTGGCCGGGGCATTGTTCAGGGGTTGGGCAATAGCCTCCCCCGCTCCTCTGATCGCTCCAAATAAGCTCTAAATCGGCAGCGCGATCGTAAAAGTTGTCCCTTGGCCTAACTCCGATTGGCAGGCGATCGTGCCTCCGTGGCGTTCGACAATAATTTGGTGGGCGATGGATAACCCCAAACCCGTTCCCTGACCGACGGCCTTTGTCGTAAATAGATGGTCAAAAATCCGCGCTTGTATTTCTGGTGTCATCCCATGACCTTGATCTTTGATTATAATCACAATTTGATCATTTTGAGCCGCTGTCTGAATCGCGATTCCCTTAGGATTTTCCTTGATTTCGGCATAGGTTTTCCCTTGATTGGCTTCATCAATGGCATCAACCGCATTGGCCAGTAAATTAATAAACACCTGATTTAATTGCCCCGGAAAACAATGCAACGGGGGCAACTGACCGTAATCTGTTTTCACTTCAATGGCGGGATGATGTTCATTGGCCTTAAGCCGGTGGCGCAGAATTAACACCGCACTATTCAGCCCTTCATGGAGATCAAAGTTCACCTTTTCATCAGTATCAGCACGAACAAATGTGCGTAAACTGGCACTAATTTCTTTGATCCGATTAATGCCCAAGGCCATGGAATCAATCAGTTTCGGTAAATCCTCGCGAATGTAGTCTAAATCGATGGCTTCGATTTCTTCGCTAATCGTTGGCCCTGGATCGGGAAACTGTGCTTCGTAGAGATCGATCAGATGCAGTAGATCTTCAATATAATTGCGGGCTGGATTGATATTGCCATTTAAACAGCCCACGGGATTATTAATTTCATGGGCCACCCCCGCCATCAAGTTCCCCAACATCGACATTTTTTCACTGTTGATTAACTGAATGTGGGCCTGTTTAAGATCTTGCAGGGATTGGGAGAGGGCGGCGGTGCGATCGGCAACTTGTTGCTCTAGGGTTTGGGTGAGGTGACGGAGTTTGAGATGGGTGCGGACGCGGGCGAGGACTTCTTCCTGTTGAAAGGGTTTGGTAATATAATCCACGGCTCCGAGGTTAAACCCCCGCACTTTATCAATGGGATCCGCCAAGGCCGTCATAAAAATAATTGGAATATCCTGGGTGCTGGGGTCAGCCTTGAGCCGTTCACAGGTTTCAAACCCATTAATGCCGGGCATCATCACATCTAAAAGGATCAGGGAGGGAGGCACATATTTAAGTTGTTTAAGGGCAGCTTCGCCACTGGTGGCAACGGCAACATCAAGGTCAGCTAGGGCCAGGGCTTCCGATAAAACATCTAAGTTATTGGGGTTATCGTCAACAATTAAAATAGTTTCAGGATGGGCATTGCTTAACATCATTAACGTCCTACTACTATAAAAATGGGTTTACTGCTGCGGGAAAGATTTTAGGGTATCACAATCTGCATTTTGGGCAGGGAGTGGCCTAAAGGTACTGTGCAATAAAGACCTGGAGGGCTTCAATCTCAAAACGTTGGGCAAGGGTTTGGATCTGTTGGGCAAAGGCAATATAGGTAATATCGAGGGCTTTGGCCTCGGTTTGTAGGGCTTTGACCCGTCCCTGCATGGCAAGGGGGTAGAGTTTTTCTAAAACGGCAGCGGGGGGAGGGATAATTTCGATGGTTTCCTCTGGTGGCGCACCCTGGGCAGCATTGGCATCTAGCGCGGTGTAGTCGTACACCCAATGGAGGGCAAGATGTTTTTTTAAAAGTTCCAGTAGGGCGATCGCATCCACCGGCTTCGGTAAAAAGCTATTGGCCCCTGCCTCGATGCTTTCATGCTGGTTACTTTCAAAAATACTAGCAGAGGATGCAATGGCGGGAATATGTTGCACGTCGGGTTTTTGCCGAATCGCCCGCAACATCTCATATCCATCCAATTTCGGCATCATTAAATCCGTGATAATCAAATCGGGCTTCACCAATTGGGTAATCCTTAAACCCTCGCTACCATCCTGTGCTTCGATGACATCAAACCCTAAGGGGGTTAATAAATTGACAATCACGGAGCGATTTTCCCAGCGATCATCCACGACCAAAATGCGCCGTTTGCGACCACTATAGCCGGTGATTGTGCCGTTGTTGGAGATGCGGGAGGCTTGGGTCCAGGCTTCTACGGCGGGAAGATCCACCTCAAACGAAAAGGTCGTCCCTTGACCATAGTCGCTTTTGACGGCGAGTTTTCCCCCCATTAATTCGACAATTTGGGTGCTGATGGCGAGGCCTAAGCCGGTTCCTTCCGTTTGTTTGCGGAGATCCCCCACCTGCTCAAAGGGCAGGAAAATTTTCTCTAACTGTTCTGGGGTGATGCCAATGCCGGTATCTTCCACGTCAAAACGGATGCGATAGTGATCTCCTTGGCGTTGGGGGTGAACGCGGAGGGTGACGCTGCCGTGATCGGTGAATTTGATCCCATTGCCGATCAGGTTTAAGAGCACCTGACTGAGGCGTTTTTCATCGAGGGCAATGCCTTCGGGCAGTGGAGCCGTGGCGAGGTAGGTGAATTCTAGCCCTTTTTGTTCCGCCCGCACCCGACACATTTCCGTGACCCCTTCTAAGAAGGCGGGAAAAAAGATGCTGGTGGGGTGTAAGTCTAGTTTGCGGGCTTCAATTTTGGCGAGATCGAGAATATCGTTGATCAGGTTGAGTAAGTGGTTGCCGCATTGATGGATGATGGCTACGCCTTTTTGACCGCGATCGCTCAGGGGTTCACTGGCCCGGAGAATTTGGGCATAGCCAAGGATGCCGTTGAGGGGGGTGCGGAGTTCGTGGCTCATGTTGGCGAGGAATTCGCTTTTGGCTTTGTTGGCGATTTCGGCGGCTTCTTTGGAGGCGCGGAGTTGGGCGGTGCGTTCTTCGACTTTGGTTTCTAAATTGGCTTTGGCGTTGAGGAGGGCGGCTTCGGCCCGTTGTCGCTCTAGGACGACGGCGACGACAACGAGGGTGGTGATGGCGATGACGGCAATGAAGGCTTGCAGGAGTAAGAGGGTTTCGTTGAGGGTGGCGCGGTTAAAACTGCTGGTTTCGTGGACTGCGCCGATGACGGCAAAGCCCGTGACGATCAGGGGGGCGATCGCCGCCCAACGGGGCCCAAACCGCAACGCCGCCCACATCAACAGGGGCAGGAGTAAATATTCCACGGCGTAGGCCCACACAAAGGCCAGCCAACCAAACCCTAAAACCAAGAGCAGCCACAGCACCATTTCTAAAATTTGGGCTTGGTGGCGGCTGTGTTCGATCACCGGCTGGGGTCGTCCCCAAATTAAGATTAAGGGGGTAATAATCAAAACTCCGGCGGTATCTCCCAACCAAAAGGTAAACCAACTGTTGGCGAACTCGGCTCCATCAATAAACCCCACCCCATACATACTGATGCAGCCAATGGTGGGGCTAACCATGCAACTAAGGAGTTCAATCAGCGTAAATTGAAAGACGTTGGGGGCATTGTAGAACAGTTGATCACGCCCGATTAATTGACGGAGGAGGATAGCGCCCGTCAATGCCTGAAGTACGGAGCCAATGGCAATACCTAAACCGGCGATCAGGGAGGCGGTGAGTAATCCGGTGCTGACGGCGAGGGGCCAGGCCGCTGCCACCCAAGCAGCGAGGAAGATGCTCGGCCAAATCCCATTGCCAAACAGCAGTAACGTCGCCAGGGCGATCCCGGAGGGGGCATAGACGGGGGTGATAAAGCCGGGGGGAATGGCGAGATATTGCCCTAGTTTCGCGGCACTGTAGTAGGCGATCGCCACCGCGATGGCAATGCTCACAGAGCGTAGGCGGGGGTGGGAGGGGTTGGCAACCATAAGCTATCAGAGAATTTATGATGGAATGAATAAAATTGCTTATCCTAGTTCCATGGTACTTCAATTACTAGCGGAGGTTATCCGCTGTTAAGGGGACGAAAACTTCTATCTTTTCAAGATTATTTGTCAAGATATTGCGCAATAAAACTTTGCAATTCTTCTACGTAAAAGCCTTGAGCAAGACTGTTGATTTTTTCCGCAAAAGCCGTATATTCACCATTTAATTTTGTTACTTCTGTTTGTAGAGCTTTAAGCCGGCCTTGCATGGCCAATTGATAGAGATTGTTTACCTCTTTGGGCGGCGGAGGGATGATTTCAGGATCGGGATCAAAAGAAATCGGGTTAACGGTGCTTTGGGTAATGGATTTATGGTCATAAATCCAATCTAAATTCAGATGTTGTTTAAGTAATGTGAAGAGGGCGATCGCCTCCACTGGTTTGGAGAGAAAACTATTGGCTCCTGCCATCAGGCTTTCATTTTGGTTGCTTTCAAAAATACTCGCTGAAGAGGCGATCACCGGAATATTTTTCAATCCTGGGGTTTGGCGTAATAACCGTAACATTTTATAGCCATCCATCACCGGCATCATCAAATCTGTGATCATCAAATCCGGTTTACTGGTTTGTGCCACATTCAACCCCGCCTGGCCATCCGCCGCCTCCACCACCGCAAACCCCAAAGGTTCCAAGAGGTTAACAATCACCGAGCGGTTTTCCCAACGATCATCAACAATCAAAATCTTGCGCATGGGGCCATGATAACCAGTGATAATATCATCAGTCTTACCCTCCGCCAATGCAACCCAATCGTGGCCCAAGGGGAAATCCACCTCAAACCAAAAAGTTGTGCCTTGACCCGGTTTACTGCGAACCTCTAGGGTTCCTCCCATTAATTCGACAATTTGTGTACTGATGGCAAGGCCCAACCCCGTCCCCTCCGTTTGCTTACGCAGATCCCCCACCTGTTCAAAGGGGAGGAAAATTTTGGTCAGTTGGTTTGAGGTCATGCCAATCCCCGTATCCTCTACCTCAAAGCGAATCCGAGCAAAATCCTCTTGGGATTGAGGATATATCCGGAGGCTCACTGTTCCCGCATCAGTGAATTTAATCGCATTACCAATGAGGTTAATTAAAACCTGATTGAGGCGTTTTTGATCCAGTTCCAAAACATCGGGTAACGCTGCCATCGGCTCATAAACAAAGGTCAAACTCTTTTGCTCTGCCTTAACGCGACACATTTCTGTCACCCCTTCTAGAAAGGTCGGAAAAGCCACAGTTTTAGGCTGTAAATCGAGTTTACGGGCTTCAATTTTGGCGAGATCGAGAATTTCATTAATTAAATTGAGTAAATGATTGCCACATTGGTTGATCACTTCTACCCCCTTTGCCCCCCGTGGGGAAAGGGTTTCTCCCTTCTGGAGAATTTGAGCATAACCGAGGATGCCATTTAAGGGGGTGCGCAGTTCATGGCTCATGTTAGAGAGAAATTCGCTTTTGGCTTGGTTGGCCACTTCCGCTTTTTCCTTCGCTTCCTGGAGTTGGGCGGTGCGTTCCCGGACGCGCATTTCTAACTGTTGAGCCTGTTCTCGTAATTGGGCTTCGGAGTAGCGCAGGGCAGATTCTGCCTGCTTTTGTTCGGTAATGTCACGAAGAATAACGACGTGCTCTTGGATATCGACATTTTTGAGTGCCGAGGTGGACAGTTCTAAAATTAACGTGGCATCTTCCCGGTGTAGGGTTTGTTCACTGCGTTGGGGCCAGTTTTCCACAGTCCGGGGCAGATCATGGAGCCAAGTATTGAGCCGCTGCCCCACCAGATCAAAGGCTTGCCGCCCAAACAGTTGGGTCATGGCGGGGTTGACTTGGCGAATCAGGCCATTTTCATCCAAGACGGCGATCGCATCCTGGGCAATTAAAAACAACAGTTCCGATTGTTCCCGCGCTTCAATCAGGGCAGTAGCTTGGGGGAGGCTTGTCCAGCAGGCGATCGCCACCCCCCCAAACGTCATCACCAGCAACAACACCAACAGCATTGAATGGGAAACCATCGCCCCCATGGGCCCCGCCGCCGTCTCTTCTAAATAGAAATACCAGCCCACGGTTGTGGCCAGGGCAATTAAGCCAATCAAAACAGCAATTTGAATGGCGAGAAAATTCTTAAAATCCTGCGAGGGCTTAACCCGATATTTTTGTACCCACCACTGCACCCGGAAAGGCGCAAACGGCATCACCGCAATCAAACGATCCAAACCCAGCACCACCAACGGCAAACACAACCCCAAAACCAACTCGGACACACTCCAAGCCAACCCCCCCACAATCAACACCAAAATTTCCACCCCGCAAAACAGCAACGCCCAACGGGGCAAAAACACCTCTGGATCTTGCCGTCGCAACCACAACCCCAAATGAATTGCAATCATCCCACAGAGGTATCCCGTCCCCGTCACCATCACCACCGAGGCCACATTGCCCCAAAGCAAACACAACACACTCAACGCTAGGGTAAACAACACCCCCGGCCCAAAGGCCCCCTGACGGGAAACCACCGCAAACAGCGGCGATAAATAACCATCTAAGGCCATTTGATAAAGCAGACGCGCCGTATTACTCACCGCCGTCGCCGAACTGAGTAAACAAGCCGACGCAATCAAAAACGTCACCACCAAGCTCGCCCATGGCCCCCACACCGGCCGAGCCACCGCCGTCAACTGCAAAAACGCATTACTTTCCAAGGCCGGATCTGTCGCTAACCGCATCAACAACCAAGAACCGCCAATATAAACGATGGGCAACAGCACCGCCGCAAACGTTAAGCTCCGCAGTGAAGCCTCCGGTTTACGATTATCCGCAATAAAAGAAGAAGCGGTTTCACAGCCATAGGCGGCATAAACCGCCACAAAAAACCATTTCGCCCAGAGGGGCAGGGAAAAGCTCCCCCAAACCTCCGGGAAAAAGCTGGGGCTGTGGGGAGCCACAGCGAGCCAGCCTAAGCCTTGGGTACAGAGCACCACCATAAACCCCACCGCCGGAACCACAAAACACAGATGTAAAATTCCCAAGGCGCGGGTTCCGCTCAGGGCCACAATGAAGGGAATGGCCGTGAATGTAATTTTCAAGGCTGTTTCCGGAAATTCAATGCCGAGGGGTTGCAGTTGGGCAGCAATCAATTCTGTCAGGATAATGCCATTCATCGCGGGTACGGAAACCCAGCCAAGAAAGTAACCGATCGCCCCATAGCGGGCCAAAAAGGGATGACGACGGAGTAAATGGGTGGTGTAGTTGGGGGTTCCGCCGGACATATTGGGGAGATAATGCCCCAGGCGTTTCACCTGGAGATTGAGCAAAACGCCAATAATCGCCGCCGGAATCCACACCCAAATTGCTTGCGGCCCCAATTCTGCATTCATCGCCGGAGCCGGCCCCAGCCACAGCAACAAGCCGCTGAGGGCAAACCCCCAAATTTCCAACACACTTAACTGACGCGGTAGGCGATTGAGGGGGAGGGTTTGTGATGAGGTCATGATGGGACAGAGAGGGCTGGAGACAGGTCAATGAACTTGAGAATAATGGCGACACATCAGGAAAGCAACCCAGGCAAGGGGGCTTAAAGGCTACATTATTCCTCACTTCGATCTTCTGGGGAAAAATCCCTGATCCGTTTAATCGGGGAACTGCTCTAGGGCTGGCAATGCGGATTCCACGCTAGAATCGAAGTAGTGCAAAATAACTGGAGCAAACCCCCATGACTCCGCCCACAACCTCAACCCATGAATTTGATATTTGGGTTCCGGAGTTACCCCCCACTGATCTCGTTTTTGATGATGGAGTACCCTTGGAAAGTAATCGTCACCGTCTTGCGATGAACCTGCTCATCGATTCAGTTTATGCAGCCCTCGCGCCCCGTGAGGATTTTTATGCCAGCGGTAATATGTTTGTCTATTACAGTTTGGCGCAGATTAAAAACCGCGATTTCCGTGGCCCGGATTTTTTTGTGGCGCTCAATGTAGATGGCGAAAAAGAGCGTCAAGGTTGGGTCATTTGGGAGGAGGATGGCAAGTATCCGGATGTGATTGTGGAGTTAATGTCACCCTCAACCGCAGAAATTGATCTGACCACCAAAAAAGCAATTTACGAACAACGTTTTAGCACCAGCCATTATTTTGTATTTGACCCATTTAATGCTAATTCGCTGCAAGGTTGGGAGCGGCAGGGGAATGCGTTTGTGACGTTACAGCCCAATGAAAGCGGATGGTTATGGTGTGAGGCCTTGGGGCTATGGTTGGGGATTTGGCAGGGTCAAGTGTTGCAAGAAACAACGGATTGGTTGCGGTTTTATTTCCCCAATGAGCAGTTGGTTTTGCTGCCACGGGAACAGGAACAACTGCGGGCCGAACAGGAGCGATTGCGGGCGAAGCAGGCTGAGGCAAAAGTAGAGCGGCTGCGGGCGAAGTTGCGGGAGTTGGGGGTTGATCCGGATGGGGTGTGATACTTGAAGGGTGCGCTACTATTCTAGTTTGAGTATAGGGAGGAAACAATCTTACCATGACAGTTGAACTGAAGGTCATCCAAGTTTTACGTAGCTTGACTGAGATCAATCAACAAACAGTCTTACAGTTTGCTGAGTTTTTGCAAACGCAAGAAATTCACCAGTCCACAGCCGTTGATCGTCAAACATTAGCCTTGTTCGGTGATGGACTCTCTACATTCCGCCAGAAGTGGCAGATCGAGTCTTTGGATATTAATCCAGATGAGGTGTTCTTGGGGGTTCGCGACCCATCACCGGGACGTGAGGTTGTTCTATGAGTTCGCTCCGGTTTCTGCTCGATACAAATATTTTGTCTGAGCCGTTGAAACCACAGCCGAATCAAAGCGTGATCCAGAAAATCCAAGAAAACCAGCGGTATATTGCTACAGCGTCAGTGGTGTATCACGAAATATATTACGGTATGGCATCGTTGCCAGATTCACATAGACGTAGGGCGATCGCAGCATATTTGCAAGATGAGGTGCTGGCCAAGTTACGGAATATCCCGATAGCTTGAAAGCCCTGCGGTTTTAACCCATCTGTTGCTCCTCTCTGAGAATTTGTCCATGAGGCCACTTTGCCCTTGATGATCCTTGAGAGGGTGGGTACAATGTAATCACATTTCGATTGAGGGATGATCTCAGGATGAGCGCAGTGATTAGAACCCGAATCGTTAAAATTGGCAATTCCCAAGGTGTGCGTATTCCTAAACTGCTCTTGGAGCAAAGCGGTATTCAGACGGATGTTGAAATTGAAGTGGAGGGGGATCATCTCACGATTCGCACGGCACGACGGCTACGCACGGGCTGGGATCAAGCTTTTGCTGCCATGGCGACAGAACAGGATGATGTTCTTCTTGATCCAGTCAGCAGTACGGATTGGGAGCAAGTTGAATGGGAGTGGTAGTTAAGCGTTTTGACGTTTTTTGGATTAGTCTTGACCCCACAGTGGGTCGTGAAATTCAGAAGACGCGACCCTGTGTGATTATTTCACCGGATGAGATGAACTGTTATATTGCCACGGTGATTATTGCGCCAATGACGACAAAGGGGAAAGGCTAACCGACGCGAATTGCCTGTCAATTTCAGGTTGACACTCCCCGCGCTAAAGCGACGGGGATTCTTGGTTCATCAACCGGACTTAACTGAGCAGGATTGCTCCAACCCAGCCAGAGGCCCAATCTCCCCAAGCGTATAACTTCCCGTTTGCCCCACGGTAGTTAGTCCAAGGCGCAGGATACAAACCCGCTTCACTACTGACTTGGCCAGATGCCGATCACAGACCAACCCCTCCACATTCAAGTCTGCCTTCGGCGCGCCGCTTCGCGTCTACGCAGGCGACCAAATCGTTAGATTGGACGACGCAGTAGGCAATCCGCCTACTCATTACGCTGCCTGCTTACCCTTAAATGCTTCCAGGCCTGTCGGTTTTTAGCCTTGTTATAGTTCCTAGACGTTTGAAATACAATGTAATTAGCATAACATGACTGGCCCAAAACGGCGACTAAAGTCGCTCGTGTCGTCTTTCATCCCCGCAATAAATTGACGGGGCTTTCAGACTCCCGCACTATTTTCGTAAGGATGGGCAAATTGTTCTGGATCAAATTCGCACCATTGATAAGACTCGATTGGTGAAAAAACTGGGTCAAATTAGTCAAGATGAGCAAGGCCGAGTTTTGGATACTTTGGCTGAGATGTTTGCCGAATGATCGAAGTAGGGAACGTTGCCTCTCCCCCCATCACCCAAACCCCAAGGGGCGATCGCTCCTAACCTCACCCTAGGCGATCGCAAGGGAAAACACCAAACATCAACTATCGCCATTCCTCTGGTGAGCGATGCAAGGGTGAGCAACAATTTATTGCCCACCCCATGGGCGAGGTTTTCCCCTAATCTGACGAACCCAAGGCCAAGATGCTATGGGCGATCGCCATGCTTTCGCTATACAACACCTCTTGGCCCCAGCGTTGCAACTGTTGCCCCAATAACTGCTCCGTTTTTTGATCCGTCAAGGAAGAAACCTGATTGATCCGCAGGGATTGCGCCCCGCCTCCGGCTTCCATGCGCATACAGCCCGTGGTTTCTGAACAAAGCACCGTTCCACAATCGGCTTTCGGATTCGTGGAAGCCAGCTTTAAACTGATCAAATCCCCCGGCACTTCCCCCCAGTCTGCGGTGGGAATCCCCGCTAATTCCACTTCAACAATGCGCTGATGTTTGCCCAGCAATTGCACCCGACGGATATCATAATCCCCCCCTTCATAGCTGTAGCTCATGGGAGTCCATTGCAGACGACTGGCCAGCCAACCCAAGAACATCCAAGCCTGGGCCGGATTGCCCTTTTCGTAGTCAATCACCACCTGATCCACTTCCCAGATGTGATTGCGCCGTTCGGGGGGATCAAAGGCCTCAGCGGTCAACTCCTGCCAGGGGGCCAACCGTCGCCAATTCAAATCCGCCACGACTAACTGCTCCTTCAACAATTGCCCTAAAGAGAGCAGATCCACCTCTGGCTGGACAAAACTGCTGGAATCGACAATTAAACAGTCACAATATTGGGACAACCGTTCAAAGAGGGGATAATCCGGTTGGGGCGTGGCTTTCCACCAAATGAACTTAGGCAGTTCGGGGATCATTAATGCCGAAATGACACCGCCGATCCGCTCCAGCGCCGCCGCCGTCCCCCGCAACGTGATGTATTCACAACAGATCAACGTGCTGCCCCCCCGTTTTTGGATCGGGCAATAGGCAGACACCTGCACCGATACCCCTTCATCGGCTCCCACCGTGGGGCAGAGGGTGACAATGCGACAGGGGTTAGAGGCGGCGATCGCATCCGCAATGCCTGCCCCTTCCAAGTCTGGAGCTTGGGCCGCCGTCCGCAGGTTTTCGGGGGTTTGTTTATCCAGAGCCACCAGGTTATTAAACTCCGTTTGCAGCCGCGTCATAAACACCGCATCCGCAATGCCCGTCACCTCCAAACCATAGGCTTTTTGGGCCGCCTTGATCGCCGCCTCGGTACGGTGGCCCTTAATGCCGTCAATGGGGCCACTATAGAACCCTAAAGCCGACAGATAATGCTGTGTACCATCGGGTTCATAGACCAGAAAACTAAAGGTTGTGGCCCGCGTTGCCGACAGGCCATCATCGCCCGTGTTATAGCTCTGCCAAATCTCCTGAAGCGAAGCCTCAATGTCATCGAGGGAGACATCTTTGGGGGCTTGGATAGGGACGAGGGGGGGGGAAGTGGTGGTCATGGTAGGAAGTGGGGAATAGGGAATGGGAAACAGGGAACAGGGAACAGGGTTCGTTGTGTGGACGTTGGTGCACTCTCCTCGTCAGGGCATTGGAAGGCATCAACCAGGCAAGGGTTAAAGTCTGCGCCAGTGGCGGCCGTCGCGGTTCATCAAGAATTCCGCTTCGGGGGGTTGCCAAGTACCCGCCTCGTATTGGGGGACGGTGCTGGGATCAGCGGGAGCCTCCCAAGCACTGAGGGCCGGAGTAACGACGCGCCAAGCTTCTTCCACCTCATCGGCACGGGTGAACAGCGTTTGATCCCCTAACATCGCATCAAGAAGGAGGCGGTGGTAAGCGTCCGCCGTGGCCATGCCAAAGGAGGAGCCATAGCTGAAATCCATATCGACGGTGCGGGTGCGCAGATCCGGCCCCGGCATTTTCGCTTCAAACCGGAGGGCGATGCCTTCATTGGGTTGAATCCGCAACGCGAGGATGTTTTGATTGGTCTGTTGGGCAGCGGATTTGAAGATTAACAGGGGAACTTCTTTAAACTGAATGGCGATTTCCGTCACCTTTTTCGGTAGCCGTTTCCCCGTGCGCAGATAGAAGGGAACTCCTTTCCATCGCCAGTTATCAATCATCAACTTCATCGCCACAAACGTCGGATTGAGGGATTCCGGATTGACATTGGGTTCTTGACGATAGCCGGGGATCGGTTGCCCCTTCATCCAACCGGGGCCGTACTGCCCCCGGATCGCCGATCGCTCCAAATTGTGGATATCCGCCAAGTGCATCGCCTGCAAAACCTTCACCTTTTCATTGCGGATCGCATCAGCTTCGAGGGAATTGGGAGGTTCCATGGCGGTGATGGCTAACAATTGCATCAAGTGGTTTTGCACCATATCTCGCAAGGCCCCGGAGGTTTCGTAATACCCCGCCCGGTCTTCTACACCAACGGTTTCCGCCACGGTAATTTGCACATGATCGACAAATTGTCGATTCCACAGCGGTTCAAAAATGGCGTTAGCAAACCGGAAAACGAGGATATTTTGAACGGTTTCTTTGCCTAAATAATGGTCAATGCGGTAGACCTGTTCTTCTCGACAAACCTGTTGAACAACGCGATTTAAGGATTTTGCCGTACCCAAATCCTTCCCAAAGGGCTTTTCAATCACCACACGGGTTTTTATCGGGTCTTCAATCATCCCCGCTGCCCCTAAATTCCGTAACCCCGGTTTAAAGAAGTTGGGGGAAACGGCCAGGTAAAAGACGCGATTGCCCCGGGTTTTGCGGGTTTCATCCAGTTCCGCTAAGAACTGCTTGAGTTTTTGATAGCTGGCTTGCTCATCCATATTACCGGAGCAGTAAAACAGCCCAGCGGCAAAGTCTTGCCAAGCCTCTTCGCTGCCGATGCCGGTGCCGAACTGCTCCACGCCTTCGCGCATTTGCTCCCGGAAATAATCATGGCTCCAATCCCGACGGGCCACGCCAACGATGGTGACTTCAGGGGGCAGTCGCCGCTCCTGTTTAAGTTGGTAGAGGGCGGGAACGAGTTTGCGCTGGGTGAGGTCGCCGGAGGCTCCGAAGATGATGATGATTGAGGGTTCTGGGGTGCGCTCTTGTTGGAGGCCGACCCGGAGGGGGTTTTCGAGTAATGTGACCATGGATTGAGGGATGGTTAGGGTGGTTTAGGCGACGGGGGCCAGGTGTTGAACTTTGGCTTCAAGGGAGGCCATGAGGGATTCAAAGGGTTTGACAAACTTATCAATGCCTTCTTTTAGCAGTTCCGCCATGACAGTATCAAGGTCGATCGCCACGTCAGGATCGGCAAGGCTGGCCAGTTGGGCCTGGGCGGCTTCGAGATCGCTCTCAATGCGGTTGGCGGGGTTGCAGTGATCAGCACAGGCTTCGATGGTGTTGGGGGGGAGCGTGTTCACGGTATCCGGCCCCACCAGTTCATCCACATACATCACATCGCTGTATTCGGGGTTTTTGGTGCTGGTGCTGGCCCAGAGGAGGCGTTGAATCGTTGCGCCTTGGGGGGCGATCGCCCCCCAACGATTGCCCCCGAAAATTTCCTTATACCGCTGATAGGCAATTTTGGCGTTGGCGATCGCCACTTTCCCCTTTAACCCCTTTAACTTTGCCTGTTGAGCGGGGTCAGCGGTGGCGGCAATTTTGGCATCGAGGCGATCGTCAATGTTGCTATCAATGCGGCTCAGGAAAAAGCTGGCCACCGAGGCGATTTTATCAATCGGTTCACCCGTGGCAAGGCGTTGCTCCAACCCCGCAATATAGGCCCAAGCCGTCTCAATATAACTTTGCACCGAAAACAACAGCGTGACATTAACGCTAATCCCCGCCGCAATCACCGCCGTCACTGCTGGCAACCCCGCCGCCGTCCCCGGAATTTTAATCATTACATTGGGGCGGTCGATCGCCGCCGCATACCGTAGGGCTTCGCGGATCGTCGCCTCCGTATCCTCGGCAATGGTGGGGGGAACCTCAATGCTCACATAGCCATCTTTTCCCCCCGTAGATTCATACACCGACTCAAACACATCACAGGCGGCGCGGATATCTTCAAACACGAGAGCCTCATAAATTTCCGTGATGGATTTCCCCGCTTTAATCCCCGCCGCAATGTCTGCGTCATAGATGGCATTACCGGCGATCGCCTTTTCAAAAATTGCCGGATTCGACGTAATCCCCGAAATATTTCGGGACGTAATCAATTCTTTCAACTGCCCAGACTGGATCAAATCTCGACTGAGATTATCCATCCAGATACTCTGGCCATAATCTTCAAAAATACGTTGGATCGGATTGGCGATCGTCATTTCTCAAAAACTCCCATCAGAACTACAGTCAACCTCAAAGGCTTAAAGGAAGACAAACAAGACCCAACACCAAACATTAAACGTCACTCTATCCTCTATCCTTTTTCCTCTTTCCTCCCTCAAACCCTAACCATCCTGTTCAGCCCCCTGCCGTCGGTGATGATCTTGAATGAACGATTCCACTAACTCCACATCCTCCTGAGAACCAATAATCAAAGGCGTGCGCTGGTGCAACGCTTGGGGAATCACATCCATTAACCGCTGCGTGCCGGTACTCGCCCGGCCCCCCGCCTGCTCAATCAAAAATGCCAAAGGCGCAGACTCATAGAGCAAGCGTAACTTACCCTCCGGTTTTTGCCGTGTTCCGGGATACAAGAACACCCCCCCCTGCATCAAAATGCGGTGAATATCCCCCACCAACGCCCCACTATAGCGAGCCGTATAGCCCTCATGGCGATGGACATAGCGGGTATAATCCCGGATCGAATCCTCCCACTGCCAAAAATTCCCCTCATTGACGCTATACACCGGGCCATGGGGGGGAATTTGGATCGATTCTTCCGTGAGGATGAATTCCCCCAAACTGGGGTCAAGGATGAAGGAATGCACCCCATCCCCGACGGAATAAACCAAGATCGTCGAAGGGCCGTAAAGAATATAGCCTGCCCCCAACTGCTTATGGCCCGACTGTAATAGATCGGTCGCCTTGCCATCGAGATCCTCGCCTTCCTGTTGCCGCAGGGAAAAAATCGACCCCACATTGAGGTTAATATCCACATTGGAGGAGCCATCAATGGGGTCATAGAGCAGCGTATAGCGGCCAATGGGGCAATTCTCCGGGATGTAATAGGGGTCTTCCATCTCCTCTGAGGCGAGACGGCACACCAACCCACTTTGCTTAAACACTGAAATAAACACCTCATTGGCATAGAGATCCATCCGCTTCACGGATTCCCCCTGCACATTGACATCCCCGGTAAAGCCCAGGGCATTTTCCACCAACCCCGCTTTACTGAGGCGACGGGCCACCAATTTCCCCGCCAGGGCAATACGGCCCATAATTGCGCTAATATCTTGAGCCTCTGGTGCCAGGAGCGAGGCCGCTTTCCCCGTTTTCACCAGTTGCTGGACAACATGGCGAGACAGGGTAGTGCAATCTCGATCAAGGCTATATTCGGCTGGTATGGGATCTGAAACGACCATCGTCGGCCCTCCGCTGCTGTTGGCTAAGGGCGCAACCCCCCTGATGGATATGACTGTTGCGCTCCTTAGGGGCCATGATAAGGAGGGATTTCCAGAAACTGCCAGAAGTTTTAGACTATCTGAAGGAATCTACTCGGATTAGACCTAAGTCTAGGGATGAGGGGGGGCGATCGCTTGCTAGGATGGGGCAATCTTGCCACTGCACCCTTCCAATGGCTATTAAAACCACCCAAACCCGCAGTGCCGACCATTCGGCCCGCAGTACCGCGAAAGCTTCCACGGCTCCTATCCCCAGTAGCACCAATAACCTACCGACAGGGGCAATCCTCAACAACGTTCAGCCTAAACTGGCGTTAGGCAAGCCTGGGGATAAGTACGAACGAGAAGCGGATCAGGTTGCCGCCCAAGTGGTGCAACAAATGCACGCCCCTACCCCTTTACCACCTTCACCCCCCACCGATGGCGGCGAACACCCCCTCCAGCGCCGTTTCCTTCAGGCCCAAGGTGCACCTGTAGGCCCCGTTGATGCCGATTTTGAGCAAAATCTCAAGCAAGCTGGAACGGGGCAACCTCTCGCTCGCCAAATCCAGGCCAAAATGGGGGCGGCGATGGGAGCCGATTTTAGCAATATTAAGGTTCACACCAACCCTGAGGCAGACAGCCTCAATCGAGCGATTCAAGCCAAAGCCTTTACCACTGGCCCCAATATCTATTTCCGGGAAGGGGCCTATCAACCCGGTAGTAAATCCGGTCAAGAACTGATTGCCCACGAACTCACCCACACGCTCCAACAGGGGGCTGTGCGTCGCCAAGTGATTCAACGGGCCGATACCCTCAAGGGATCGGATGCGCAAACAACGGTAGGGAAGGATAACAAAGTTACCAAGGAAGAGAAGGAGCAAACATTAGCTTTAATTAAGTCGGGAGCGGTGACATCGGCCCTTGATCATCCCATGTATGCCAAGTTTAAGGCTCGTCTGACGAGCTTTTTTCAACAATTTCCACCCCCAGCAAACGAAGATATTAACACTTTAGCGGAAACCATTTGGACAAAAATTTATACTGGGATTCAAAGCTCTAGTCCAGAGATGGAGCGCCGGGCAGATAATACGACCTATTCCAATGTCAGCAAAGGATTTGTTGATATGGAATCAGCGGGATATAAAAAGGCTTTGACCGAGTTTGATGATGTGATGGGGGTGCTGAAGAAAGCGGCTCAATCGCAGTTCATGAAAGCGAAGAGTTTTGGGTTTTGGTCGAAGCCGGAGGGCAGAGAGTTTGCAGAAAAAATGTGTGATGTGACGTTAGAAACGTCGGGGATTGGGGCGTTGTTTGACGGGATGCCCTCTATTGATGCCCATGACAATGGTTGGGATGCCCAATTGTGGGGTTCTTTATCCCGCGCCTTTGGGGAAGTGGCGGCCCAAGAGATGAAGGTCAAGGGCAAAACGGTTCATGTTTGTGCGGGGGGAGGGACGGATAAGAAAAATGTGTTTGGGGCGGTGGAATCGAAGGCTCTGGAGAAAGGGGCTGGGGAGTTGGGTTATACCCTTGAGGAGATGGTGGTGTTCCATGCGATCGCCGCGAAGGCACAGGATCGAGATGGCCGTAAGGTGGATTGGTCAGTGCGGGAGGGGGCGATGAAATTACCCGGCACTTGGTATTCCGGGAGTAATTGGGATGAATCGCTGCGGGTTGGTAAAAAGCGGTTTGATGCATTGCCAGCAACTTTAACGCCTGTGGCTACGGCTGGGGTTTAAGGAGTGAGGGAGATCTGACATCCCTTGCTGACTGGGGTGAGGGCAATGAATTCAGTCACGAAACTGTACAGGGGAGCGAGCAGGATCATGGGTCAAAGGTTGGCGGAGTTTTTGGCAGGTTTAGGGAGCTATGAGCCACGGCAGGATAGTTATGATCTGGTGGGCTGGAGCGAATGGTCGGCGGCGGAGCAGGAGGAGGCGTTGCAGGCCCTGCGGGCGGCGGCATTGGGGGGGGATGCTCGCGCATTGGTGACGTTGGGGCAGTTGGGTGATCGCCCTTCCCTTGATGTGGTGCGATCGCAAACTACCCACCCCTCCCCTTGGGTGCGATTTTCCGCCCAGCGTGCTTTGGTGGCCTTGGGGGAATCTCCGGCGGAACTGGCGGATGTCTTGGCCTCTGGGAGTAGTTTGCTGCGGTTTGGGGCGGTGATGGCCTTAGCGGAAGCTGAAGGCCCAGAGGCAACGGCGGGGTTATTGGGGGCGGTGTTAGACCCTGATAGTTTGGTGCGATCGCAGGCCCTAGATGGTTTGATCGAACGGTATCATCTCATCCCTTTTACCCAAAATGCCACGGGGCAAACATTATTAGAAAGCCCTTTAAAAACTTTAAATTTACAACTGATGGCGGATCTTGCCCCCCTCTGGCAACGGGCCGCTTGGGAGGTACAGCGGCTTTTTGAGGCGATCGCCTCTGGGGCCGACCCGGAAGCCTTGGGGTTACGCTATCAGCAAACTGGCCCCGACGATTTTCGGGCCCAAGTGCGAACCACTTTGTTTGAGGAAGATTGCCCCTTTGATGTTGCCTTAATTAGTCCTGTCACTGGCCACGATCGCACCTGGGCAGAAACCTTTTTAGCCCTCCAACTCGCCCCCCATCTGCGCAATATTCGCGCCGTCCAGGCCCTCGCTGACCTCAATACCCAATGGTTAATCCCCACCCTCGCAGCCTCAGCGGTGGATTTGCCAAAGGATGACCCCTATGCGATCGCCGTGCAAACTGCCCTCCAGCAGCTTAAGCAGCAGGGCGAAAACTCCTAGTCTTAATCACCCCAAAACGGCAAAATCTTCAGTGGACTGGATAATAATTGATGACACAGCCCCCTAGCACACCACAACGTTCAACCTGGGAGGAGGCGATCGCCGCCTTGGTTGAGCAACTCACCGCCCACCGTGACCAATCCCCCCAGCCGGCCCCCGCTCTCAGCCCCGCAACCTTAACCCAATTGGGCGATCGCTTTCAACTTTCCCCCTTCGAGCAATGGGTGATCCTGCTTTGTCTGGGGCAGGCGATCGAACCCCGCATTAGTCAACTTTGCGGCGAAATCCATGGCAGCCAAGAACAACAGTATCCTACCCTCGGCCTCGCCCTCAGCGTCTTTCCCCAAGCCCAATGGCGCATCCTTTCCCCCCAAAGTCCACTATTTTATTGGCAACTGATCCACCTAGCGCCCCATCTCACCCTCACCCAAGCCCCCTTAAGCCTGGATCGCCGTATCCTTTGCTATCTCTTGGCAGAACCCGCCTTTGATCCCGAATTAACCCCCTATATCACACCGATCACCGGAGCACCCTCCCGTTTACCCCCATCTCAAAACGAGATCGTTCAACAGATCCTCACCGCTTGGTCTCATGCCCCTGCCCGCCTCCCCCTGATCCAAATCTGTAGCCCCGATCGCGCCGCGATCCGAGCGATCGCCCAAACCCTCAGCCAACAGATTCACTTCAATCTTTACCAACTCCAAGCCGCCGCCCTCCCCAATGGGGCCACCGAAACCTACAACCTCGGGCAACGGTGGCAACGGGAAGCCCACCTCAGTCATGCCCTGTTATTAATTGAAGACCCCGAACCCCATCACTCCCTAGCACCTTGGCTCATTCCCATCACCACCCCCACCCTCTTAAGTACCCGCGAGCGGCACAATTTCGCCAAAATTGACTGTTTGACCCTAGAACTACCGCCCCTCTCCTATGCCGAACGCTATACCCTTTGGCAGGAGCATCTGGGCGATCGCACCCCCCCAGCAACGCAACTCTATCCCCTCGTGGCTCAATTTAATCTCAATGCAGAGGCGATCGCCGCCGCCTGCATCGCCACCCAAGCCAGCCCCCCCGCCGAACTCCCCTCAGCCCTCTGGCAGATCTGCCGTCGCCAAGCCCGCCCCCAACTAGAGCACCTTGCCCAACGCATCGAAGCCACCGCCACCTGGGAAGATTTGATCTTGCCAGAGCGAGACAAAACAATCCTGCGAGATATTGCCATCCAGGTACAGCAGCGAGCCACAGTTTACGAAGATTGGGGATTTGCTGGCAAAAGTAGTCGAGGTTTGGGGATTAGCACCCTCTTTGCCGGAGCTAGTGGCACAGGCAAAACCATGGCGGCTGAAGTGCTAGCGCGGGAATTTGAACTGGATCTCTATCGCATTGATTTAAGTGCTGTGAGTAGTAAATATATTGGCGAAACCGAGAAGAATTTACGGCAAATTTTCGATGCTGCCGAAGCAGGCGGGGTCGTTTTACTCTTTGATGAAGCTGATGCTCTCTTTGGCAAACGCACCCAGGTTAAAGACAGCCATGATCGCCACGCCAACTTAGAAGTCAGCTATCTCTTGCAACGGATGGAAGCCTATCAAGGCTTGGCCATTTTAACCACAAACCTCAAAGACTCCCTCGATTCTGCCTTTCTCCGTCGCCTCCGTTTCGTGATTAATTTTCCCTTTCCCAACGTGGAATATCGTCGGCAAATTTGGCAACACATTTTTCCGAAAAAAACGCCACTGGGTGATTTAGACTATCAAGAATTAGCCCAATTGGATGTAGCCGGAGGCAATATTCGCGCCATTGCCCTCAATAGTGCATTTTTAGCCGCCAGCATGAATGAACCCGTGATGATGAAACATCTATTACAAGCGGCTCAGGCTGAATACTTAAAATTGGGGCGCATTTTGACCCATCGCAGTGGGAAGTAGGAAGTAGGAAGTAGAATTGATGGGTGTAGGGGCGAAAAATTTTTCGCCCCTACAGCATCCATTGAAGAAGGGCATTAACGCCGCCAGGAAACTTTCGGGAGAATTTCGTTGTGATCGACGCGATGCTTATACTTGACCGCGAAGTTCAGCAGCGAATCTAACAGCGAATCTGAGAGGAAATGGGGCTGGAGGCCCAGATCGAGCAATTTCGTGTTTTTGGCATTGAAATAATGCTCTTCCAACTCAACCCGAGGGTTGGCCACATGGTCAATTTCCACATTAATCCCCATGGCGGTTCCGGCTTTTTTCACCATCATCGCCAAGTCACCGACGCTAAACAGTTCCGTAAACTGGTTGAAGACGCGGAAATTCCCCGGTTCAGCGGGATTATTCACTGCAATTTCAATACAGCGCACTGTGTCGCGAATATCCAGCAGGCCACGGGTTTGACCGCCTTTGCCGTAGACCGTGAGGGGATGGCCGATCGCCGCCTGAATACAGAAACGGTTTAAAGCTGTACCAAATACGCCGTCATAATCTAAACGGTTCACCAACAATTCATCCATGCCGGTTTCTTCCGTTAACACCCCGTAAACAATCCCCTGATTCAAATCCGTTGCCCGCAGGCCCCAGATTTTACAGGCAAAATGAATATTGTGGCTGTCGTGAACCTTGGAGAGGTGATAAAAACTACCGGGTTGTTTGGGGTAGGGGAGGGTATCTTTGCGGCCATTGTGTTCAATTTCAATATAGCCTTCTTCAATATCAATATTGGGTGTGCCATATTCCCCCATCGTTCCCAGTTTAACTAGGTGGCAATCGGGGAATTCATCCCGCATCGCAAAGAGAATATTCAGCGTGCCGACGACGTTATTGGTTTGGGTCATGACGGCGTGTTCGCGGTCAATCATCGAGTAGGGGGCTGACCGTTGTTCCCCAAAGTGAACGATGGAGTCCGGGCCAAAATCCCGTAGAGACTGGATTAAAAAGTCGTAGTTGTTGATGTCGCCAACGTAGAGAGCGATCGCCTTGCCGGTGAGATCCTTCCACCGTTGGAGGCGTTGGTGAATGGGGGCGATGGGGGTGAGGGTGTCTACCCCCAGTTTGGCATCCCAGTGGCGACGGATGAGGTTATCGAGGATGCCCACTTCATACCCTTTGTTAGCAAGGTGGAGGGCGGTTGCCCAACCGCAATATCCATCCCCACCGATGACTAGAACTTTCATAGAAACCTTTTTATGCTTGGATTGACCGATATTCGCTAAATGTATCAGGTATTGACCCCCTGTTGGGGATCAAGTTTGAGGGGGAGAGCAGCCCCAGATTTGCCCTGGGATGAGAGGGTGATCACCGTAGCCCTCCCTGGGGAGATCCGCTAAAATAGCGCTACTGTTGCCCTGAAGCCTGATGCGATCGCCCCTTTTCATCCTCATGACCTTGGTCTTCCTCTGTCCCCCTGGGGCAGCACTGCCCCCCCCGGAGGATGTGCCGGAGGAGGTGTTACGCACAGAAATCATCCTCGAAGGCCGCACCCCCACAGGGGTAGATCTGACTGCTTCAGAATATGCGGAACTGACCACCGCCCAAGCTGAATCCCCCTACGATCCGGTGCTAGACTCAGAAATCCGCCAGGTCATTTTTCTGTTGCAAATTCGCCAAATGCTCAAGCCCATCCTACCCTTCATCCCTTAGGATGCCTGAAATTTAATGCGTGAACTGTGGGGATCATTGGTGGTTTTTTGTCTCTGTCCGGTGCTGGGGGGTCTACCCTTGGTGGATTGGCTAACGCGGGCATTGGTGAGCAAAAATCTCGCCCATCTTGGTACGGGCAATATTTCAGTGTCAGCGGCTTTTTACCATGGGGGGCGAGGGGTGGGGATCCTCGCGGCCTGTGCCGAAGCCAGTAAGGGCATTGTGGCGGTGTTATTGGCTCGCTATTTTTTCCCCGATGATCCCCTGTGGGAGGTGGTGGCGCTGATGGCGCTGGTGATGGGGCGGTATTGGGTGGCAAAAAGTGCCGGAACCACCAATGTTTTTTGGGGGATCTTCACCCACGATCCCATCGGGGCGGTGGTGGTGGTGTTTTTTGCCCTAGTAAGCTTTACGCTAGTGCGGGAGCGGGCCTTAGGGCGGTTGATTAGCTTATTTTGGTTGGTGGTGATTCTGGCGGTACGGGAGCCAAGCCATACCTATGGAGTTGCTATCCTGCTGTTAGCTCTACTCATGGCCTGGATTTATGCCAGAATTCCCGATGATTTATCTTTGGAAGCCCTGCCGCAACAGCGGGATTCCCGTGCATTGTTTCGCTTTTTTCGGGGGGATCAGAGTGTGTTAACCCTCCAAGAGCGTCTTGATCCTGATACCGTTGGCCCCAAGGCTGCTACACTGGCGACCCTGATCGCTTGGGGCTATGCCGTGCCGGAAGGTTGGGTCTTGCCCCCTGGGGATGATCCTCAACCGCTGATTTTGTCCTTGGCCCCCACCCCTGAAGCTCCGTTAATTGTGCGGTCTTCGGCGTTGGGGGAAGATACCGCTACGGCTTCGGCGGCGGGGCAATATATTACAATTTCCGATGTCACCAATACCCGTGAACTAGCAACGGCCATTTTACGCTGTCAAACCGCCTATAATTCCCCCCGGGCGGTGCAGTATCGTCGCCACCATCACCAGGGCGATCGCGGCCTGGCAGTGTTGGTACAACGTCAAATTCAAGGGGTTTATGCGGGGGTAGCCTTTAGCCGCGATCCCGTGGATCAGTATCGGGATGCGGTGCTGATTGAAGCGGTGGCCGGCGGGGCGGAGGCGGTGGTATCGGGGCAGGTGACACCGGAACAATACCGGGTCTATGGGTCAATGGCGGGGGGGACTCCGACCGCGACGGGGGAGGAAACCCTAACCCTAGAAGGAACCGGAACCATTCCCCCCGGAATTTTGCACCAAGTGGCCCAAGTCTGCCGGGCCTTAGAGCGACGTTACCACGGTGTACCGCAGGATCTGGAATGGAGCTATGACGGTGAAACCCTCTGGATTCTACAATGCCGGCCCATTACGACGTTAACACCGATCTGGACGCGCAAAATTGCTGCTGAGGTGATTCCGGGGGTGATTCGTCCCCTCACTTGGTCAATTAATCAGCCCCTCACCTGTGGGGTGTGGGGGAAATTATTCACCCTTGGTTTAGGGGATACGGGGGAGAGAGGCGATAGGTACGCTAACGGGGATTCCCACCGTACCCAAGGCCTCGATTTTGACGCTACCGCAACACTACATTTTTCCCACGCCTATTTCAACGCCACGCTGTTGGGGGAAATTTTCCGGCGCATGGGGCTACCCCCGGAAAGCCTCGAATTTCTCACCCGGGGCGAAAAGTTCACCAAACCACCCCTGTTAAGTACGTTAAAAAACCTGCCGGGGCTGTGGCGCTTATTACAACGGGAATGGCATCTGCCTGAGGATTTTGCCGTGGATGCCCGCAAATGGTTTAAGCCAACGCTTCAGCAATTGCAGGTTTCCCCTGAGGGCTTATCTCCCGATGAACTCTTGGCGCGGGTGGATTTGATCCTCTCCACGCTCAAACGAGCCACCTACTACAACATTTTGGCCCCCTTGAGTGTGGCGCTACGCCAAGCGGTGTTACGGGTGGATAGTGGGGAGTTGGATAGTCAGCGGATGCCGGAGGTGGCTTCGGTGCGATCGCTCGTCCAACTGGCGGAAAAAAGCCGCAACCTCTTGCCCATGGGGCAGCTTAATTTTGACAGTTGCCCCTCTTTGTTTGCCTATTTAGCCGAAATGCCCGATGGCCAGGGGATTTTAGCCCAATTTAATACCTGGCTCGCCCAATACGGTTATCTCAGCGAGGTGGCCACAGATATTGCCGTCCCCCGTTGGCAGGAAAATCCCCGGCCCATGCGAGAACTCTTTGCCCGTTGTGTCTTTGATTCCATCCAACGCAATAGCCTCGCCCCCCCTGCCCCCCCCAGTCATGTTTCCTGGGGTGCGAAATGGGTACAGCATCGCCTCAACCTGAAAGGGGAGGTGGCGGAAATTTATAACCGTTTGCTGGCGCATTTGCGTTGGACGCTCCTGGCCTTGGAACAACAATGGTTAGGGCTGGGGTATTTGCAGGGGGCGGGGGATCTTTTTTTCCTGACGTTGCCGGAAATTACCGCTTTTGTGGAGCAGGAGGAGGCGGGGATGACAGAGGCGGAGCAGGTTAAAGCCGTGGCGCAACTTCAGGATTACATCACCTACCGCCAACGGCAGTATGCCCAGGATTGCCAGCGTCCCCATGTGCCTTTTGTGGTCTATGGCCAGCCCAGTGACAATATTCCCCCTCCGGATCCCCCAATAAAGGCGGGGCAAACCCTCCAGGGCATGGGGGTGAGTGGCGGCCTGGTGGAAGGGGTGGTGAAGGTGGTGCGATCGCTCGATATGCTCGAACAGGTACAACCGGGAACAATCCTCGTAATTCCCTATAGTGATGCGGGGTGGTCGCCGTTATTAGCCATTGCCCAGGGGATTATTGCTGAGGTGGGGGGGAGTTTATCCCACGGGGCAATTTTGGCGCGGGAATATGGCATTCCAGCGGTGTTTGCGCTGCCGGGGGTGATGCAGGCCCTCCATGATGGCCAACGGGTGCGGTTGGATGGTCAGCGGGGGACGGTGATGGTGTTGGGTTAGGGGCGATGTTTGGGGAGCATGGGTAACTTGACGGTGACGGTTGTACCCTGATCCAGTTCACTGCTGATCCGGATTGTTCCTTGATGCTGTTCGACGATGACCCGGGCGATCGCCAACCCCAAACCCGTTCCCCGTGACCCCTCACGATCCCCGGTGCGGGCAGGATCAACCCGGTAGAAGCGATCGAAGAGATGGGCGATCGCCTCAGGGGGAATGCCGATGCCTGTATCGTGGATTTCAATGTGGTAGTCCGGGTGCTGCACCCTCAAGCTAACGTTCACCTCCCTCGGCCCAGTCGCTTTTAACCCGGTGTAGATCACGGCATTGCTGATTAAATTCGTCAGCAGCCGCGCCAATTGATCCCAATCCCCCCACACCATAAACAGGGCCTCCGGCTCCTCTGGTGGGGGGGTAATTTGCACCGAAAGGGCCACCTCACCTTCAGCCGCGATCCCCCGCTGTTCCTCCAACACCTCAATTAACAGTGCATCGAGGGGCATCTCCTGCCATTGGGTTTCAACCATGCCACTATCGGAGCGGGCCAAAAACAGCAGATCATTCACCAACCGACTGAGCCGCTGACTCAACCGCTCCACCACCGCCCACTGATGCCGCTGCATTTGGGGGTCTTGTTCCCGTAAAGCGGTTTGGACATTGATTTGGATCATGGCGATGGGGTTGCGCAGTTCGTGGGAAGCATCGGCGGTGAACTGCTTCAGTTGCTGATAGGATTCCCCGATCGGTTTCATCGCCAACCCCGACAAAAACCAACCCACTGCCGCCACAATCCCCACCATGGCCACAATCCCTAAACTCAAATCCACCAACAACTGCCGAATCGGTTTTGTCACCTCAAACCAAGGATGACTCACCCGCAAATACCCCAACACCTGCCGCCCCCGCTCAATGCGTTGGGTCACTTGTCGCAGTAGGTGATCGGGGCCTAAGTACACCGTTTGGCCGTAACGGCTGACCTGGAGCGGCAAGGCGGGAGGCGCGTTAAACGTTGACCAAAGCCGTTCCCCCGTGGGGCTGAACCATTCCAAATCAATATGGTCATCTTCCGCCACTTCATTATTGATCCGAAAACTGGCGGTTACATTGAGGCGATTCCCCCCCGCCGCCGCCGGTAAGGGTTCAATGATTAAGGAGCGATCCACCACCTCGACGACGTGCTTCAGGGTGTCATCCATGCGATCGATCAACGTATTGCGCACATACAAATAAACCCCTGTGGCAAACAGGAGCAACAGCACTGCTGTCACGGTGGTATACCAGAGGGCTAAACGGCGGCGGGTGCTACTAAACATCAGTTAAATAACCCAAAAACAAACCTCGTGCCATGGCTCTGCCGTGGCACGGGCATGAGGCGGCTCTGCCGCCCGATGGAGGCGGAGCCTCCAGGGAAGCGTTACTTGGCAGAGCCAAGTAACGAGGGAAAAGCCCCCCTTTTTCCCCACCTCGTGCCATGGCTCTGCCGTGGCACGGGCATTGGGCGGCTCTGCCGCCCGATGGAGGCGGAGCCTCCGGGGAAAGCCTCCTTTTTTTACGCCGAAGACGCATCCCCGCAGGGGCTTAGGGGGATTTTATAATTCGCTAACTTCTACGGGCGTTTGCACTAATGCCGCTGTTGGTTGAACCGTCCCCGCAAACAGATCTGATTGGTTGACGGCATCATTGGCCAGGTTTAACAAAGGATTGGCTAAAATTCCCGCCAAGGATGTAGCCACTAAGGTTAAGACCAAACCCACTTGGAGCGGGCGCATTCCCCGTAAATGCCAGCGGATCGGCGGATAACGCTTCACTGCATCGGACATTTCTTGGGGTTCTTTCACCACCATCATCTTGACAACACGGATGTAGTAGTAAATCGAGATCACACTCGTCACCAAGCCCAACAGCACTAAGCCATAGAGGCCCGACTGCCAACCTACCCAAAAGAGGTAGATTTTGCCAAAGAAGCCCGCCATGGGGGGAATGCCACCGAGGGAAAGTAGGCAAATGCTCAAGGCCAGGGTTAAGAGCGTGTCTTTTTGATACAAACCCGCGTAGTCGCTGATTTGATCGGAACCCGTCCGCAGGGAGAAGAGGATCACGCAGGTGAAGGCCCCCAGGTTCATGAACAGGTAGATCAGCAGATAGAAAATCATGCTGGCATAGCCTGCCTCACTGTCCGCCAACATCCCCAACATGACAAAACCAGCTTGGCCAATGGAGGAATAGGCCAGCATCCGTTTCATGCTGGTTTGGGCTAGGGCGACGACGTTGCCCAAGACCATACTGAGGACGGCGAGGGCGGTGAAAATGAAATGCCATTCGACGCTGACGGAGCTAAACACCGTGAGCAGCATCCGTAAAGCGAGGGCAAACCCTGCGGCTTTTGACCCCACCGACAGGAAGGCGACAACAGGGGTGGGGGAGCCTTCGTAAACGTCGGGAGTCCATTGGTGGAAGGGAACAGCGGAGATTTTAAAGGCAATGCCCGCAATGACGAAAACGAGGGCGATCGCCAGCCCTAAGGATTGCCCCTCTCCGGCGGCTAAGGCTGTGGTGATTGCGGCTAAATTCGTTTCTCCCCCCGATAGCCCGTAAAGCAGAGAAACACCGTAGAGGAAAATCCCCGAACTGGCAGCGCCGATCAGCAGGTACTTAAGCGCCGCTTCATTGGAGCGGGGGTCACGCTTTGTGTAGCCCGTCATCAGGTAAGAAGAAATACTCAGGGTTTCTAAGGAGATGAAAATCATCACCAAATCATCGGCTCCGGATAAGAACATCCCCCCAAGGGTAGCGGTGAGCATGATCGCGATAAATTCCGCCAAGGCAGTGCCGGACTGCTCAATGTAGCGGATCGACATCAGAATCGTCACGGCTGTCGAGAGGGCAATGATGCCCCGAAAGACAATACTGAGGTCGTCGCCATTAAAGCTGCCTAAAAAGGCGATCGGCTCCGGTGTATGCCACTGGGTGACGAGGGCGACCAATGTTGCCAATAAACCGGCGATCGCCACATAGGGCAAAATTCCCGCCAGCCGTCGCCCGGCAATTAAATCCAAAACCAGCACAGTGATTAAGGTGACGATCACAATCCCTTCAGGCAAGATTGCCCCCGCATTCAACTGCGCCGCAATAGCACTCGACAAATCCATAAACTTTCCAGCCGTTTTCGCTAACACTGCACGGGGTTATAGGCCCGCCTAGGGGATTGTACCGCGTCTGGGGGCTAACGGGTTTGGGAAATATACTGCAAAATGCCGTTGGCGATCGCCTCGGCCATTTCCTCCCGAAAAGCGGGATTAGCCAAGCGGGGCGCATCCTGCGCTCCGGTCACAAAACCCACCTCCACCAACACCGCTGGCATCGAAGCCGTCCGCAACACATAGAACCGCGCCTGCTTCACCCCTCGACTGTTCATCGGGATTTGATTCAAGATCGATTGTTGAATGGATGTGGCCAGTTGGCGACTATTGGCCCCTTGGAAATAGAACGTTTCTACCCCATTCACATCAGGGCGGCTCATGCTAATTGCATTGGCATGGATACTGACAAACAGATTAGCCCGGCTCCGATTGGCCATGGCGGTGCGCTCCTGCAAGCTGATAAACCGATCATCAGAGCGGGTCATCATGACGCTGACCCCCGCCGCCGAAAGCCGTCGCGCCACCGAAAGGGACACCGGCAACACCACATCCACCTCCCGCAGGCCACCAATGCCGATCGCCCCTGGATCCCGCCCGCCATGGCCGGGATCAATGGCTGCCAAAATCCGCGCATTGGGAACGCGAAAATCCCCCGGTTGGGCTGTGGGGGTGGGGGGAGGATTGGGCGCAGTGCGCTCTGGGGCAGGAACGGGAATCACCACCACATCGGGTTCACTGCTGGGGAGGGGAACGGTGGTGCGATCGCCCTCTAGCACCGGCTGGCCCGTCGTGGGGACAATGGCAATCCCATTGATACCCACCGCCACCCGCCAATCAGGGCTATTGGCGGGGACGGCCAAAAGGATGCGATGGGTTTGAAATTGGATCGTGCTGACCCCATAACGGTTAATCAACACCGTTTGATTCTGGAGATTGCTGGGGATGGTTTGGCCGCTGAGGTCAACGGCGATGGTTTGGCGATCGCGGCTCCGTTGGATGGTTGCCCTCGGTTGGCCCGGTAAGCGCACAAAAAAGCCATTTTGGGTGACTTGGAAATTTTGCAACGTCATCACCGGCTCACGGCTGAGATCAATACGCTCCGGTTCCGGTAATGTCACCTGCCATTGCTGGTCTGTGAAGCCGCGAAATCCTACTTGAGCCGGATTGATCGTATAGCCCGGGGCCAGTTCAATCACGATGCGGGTGGTGCGCGCATCAAACTGGCCAATGCGCACCTCGCGAATCGTCCCCCCCACGCGCTGGTTAACCGTTGGGCGGCTCAGGGTTGTGCCGGGGAGGTCAATCACTAAGCGGCTGGGGTTGGCCAGCAGTTTGGCCTGGGGCTGTACGCTCCCATCGGTGCTAAACGTCAGTTGATGATTGCGTTGATCAAATTGCCAATGGGTGAGGCGACCGGCGAGGGCAGGGTTAGCCCAGAGGATCAGGCTCAGGAGTGAGAGGGTAAACCAAGAAAATTTCACAGAAATTAAATCTAGATTAAGAGTGTGGGTAGCAATGGCTGCAATCTTAGCGTAGGGGTTCGGGGAGCAATTGACATTGAGGGGCAATCCCATCATTGGCACGCCCTCAACCGGATCAGATTAGAATAGACCTCGGGTTTTATGGGGTAGGGATTGTGGCAGAGGTTATTCTTGAAAAAGTTTACAAACAATTTCCGAGTCAATCGGGAGCAGCAGCCCAGAACGTCAATGTTTTACGGGGCATTGATTTAACCATCCAGGGTGGGGAATTTATGGTCTTGGTGGGGCCGTCCGGTTGTGGCAAAAGTACGTTGCTGCGATTGTTGGCAGGGTTAGAAACCTTGACGGCGGGGACGATTACGGTGGGCGATCGCCTCATGAATAACCTTCCCCCTAAAGACCGGGATATCGCGATGGTGTTCCAAAGCTATGCCCTCTATCCCCATTTAACAGTCTTTGATAATTTAGCCTTTGGTCTGCGCCGTACTCAACCCCCCCAAGGGGATCGGGGTGCTAACGATCAACCGCTCTGGCAAACCTGGGGTCAAGCCGGATTAGGAGCGCTCACCCGGTCTTTCCCCCCATTGCTCCGCTACCAATCTCCCCAGGAGCGGATCATTGCTCGGCGGGTGCGGGAGGTGGCGCAACTGCTGCAAATTGAAGAATTATTAACCCGTCTGCCCAAGCAATTGTCTGGGGGGCAAAAGCAGCGAGTGGCACTGGGTCGGGCCATTGCCCGTAATCCTCAGGTGTTTCTCATGGATGAACCCCTGTCCAATTTAGATGCCAAACTCAGGAATGAAACCCGCGCCCAAATTGTCCAACTCCAGCGGCAATTGGGGATTACGACGATCTATGTCACCCATGATCAAACGGAAGCGATGACGATGGGCGATCGCATTGCGGTGATGAATCAAGGGGAAATTCAACAGATCGCCCCGCCCTTAGAACTGTATAACGCCCCCGCCAATCGCTTTGTGGCGGAATTTATCGGCTCCCCCCCGATGAACTTCCTGCCGGTGCAAATTGCCGCCACCACCCTCGTTTTAGGGCAATTTCGCTACACCCTCCCCCCGGAATGGGGCGATCGCCTCTCCCCCTACAATGGCCGCTCCCTCCTCCTCGGCGTGCGCCCGGAACACCTGCAACTCAGCCCCGCCGCCACCAAAAACCTCCCGGTCAAGGTGGAATTAGTGGAGGCTCTGGGCAACGATACCTATCTCGCCGCCCATTTGGTGGAATTTCCCCAAACCCCTTTAAAGTTAAGAATTCCCCCCGATCATCCCGTCCAACTGGGGGAAACCCTCTGGTTTAGCCTCATCCCCGACAAAATCCACTTCTTCGACCCCCAAACGGAACGACGGCTGATCCCCTAAATCTCAATCAACCAGAGGGCCACATCCTTTGCCCCGCTTCCCGTCACGACCCAGCGCTCATCGGGGCTGAGGACAAAATCATTGATGTGGGCGTTGTGGCCCGTGAGGGAGGCGATCGCCTCCCCCGTGGTTAATGACCAGAGCCGCACGGTGCGATCGGCACTGGCGGTGATAATCGTTTGGCCATTTTGGGTGATTTGCACCCGGTTAACGTAGTTACCATGGCCCCGTAGCGTTCGGGCTAAGGTTCCCGTCGTCATATCCCAGATCCGCACCGTCTGATCCGCACTAGCACTCACCAACCAGCGGCCATCGGGACTCACAGCTAAATCATTAATAAACCCCTCATGGCCCCGCAGCGTCTGCAATTGCTCCCCCGTTTGCAAATCCCAAATCTGAATGGTTTGATCGGCGCTCCCGCTCGCCACCCAGCGATCGTCGGGACTGACGACAACGGCGTTGACAAAGTTGGTATGGCCCCGCAGGAGTTGGGATTCTCTGCCCGTGGCCATGGTCCAGAAGCGCACCGTTTGATCGGCGCTGGCGGTGATCAGGATTTCACCATTATTGCTAATCGCTAACCCATTAATAAAGCCGGTGTGGCCCGTTAATGTGTGGCGCAGTTGCCCCCTTTGCCAATCCCAAATCCGTACCGTATGATCCGCCCCGGTACTCACCAGGGTTTGGCCGTCGGGACTGAGGTGGAGTTGATCGACAAAACCTTGATGGCCCGAAAGGGTACGCTCTAAATGGCCGTCCTCCACTCGCCAGACCTTGATTGTCCGGTCAGCGCTGCCGGTGATCACAAACTGACCATCGGGCGTGATTTCCACAGCATTGATAAAACTGCCATGGCCTTCTAGGGTGTGGCGCAGGTCGCCGCTGTTGAGATCCCAAATTTTCAGCGTCCGATCAGCGCTGCCGGTGATCAGGTATTGGCTATCGGGACTAATGGCCAGGTCATTAATAAAGCTGGTGTGGCCGGCCCATTGCTCCGGTGCGGCATAGGTGATGCTGCTGGGCCAAACGGTTTGATAGGCCTGCCAGCCGCCATAACTCCCGAAGGCCACCAACAGAGCAATGCCTAAACCCAGGGGCCAACGCCGTTGCTGGGGGGATTCCTGGGGAACCGTGGGGCTGTCGGGGGAAATTTGCAGTGCAGTTTCCGGCAGACGGGTGAGGTTTTGGAGGGGTTCGATGGGGGAAGGGGGGGTCGTGATCGAATTGAGGGGGCGAGGCGATCGCTTTAACTCCCCAATCGCTTGCAAAATGGCTTCGTTATCCCGGGGGCGATCGCCCGCCCGATAGGCCATCAACTGATCCAGCAAATCCGCAAAGCCAGGGGAGAGATCCGGCGCGTGTTGTCGCCAATGGAATTCATTGGTGAGGGGATCATAAATGGCTTGATCCTCCAAGGTTCTGCCGGTAAGCAGGTAAACAAATGTCCGTCCCAAAGCGAAAAAATCCGATTGGGGGACAGCATGGCCCTGCTGTTGCTCCGGGGGTGTGTAGCCCGCAGAACTAACACGGGTAATATTGCCGGAGCTACCGGCTTTCGCGAGATAGGTATAGGTCATTTCCCGCGCCGTACCGAAATCAATCAACACCAGTTGCCCGGTGGAGCGCACCATAATATTTTGCAGCTTGATATCCCGATGGAAATAGTTTTTCCGGTGGACTAAGTGCAAAATCGTCGTTAATTGTTCCAACCAGTCGAGGGCTTGGGCTTCACTGATTAATAAATTGCCCTGTTGATGCATCCACTGCTGAAGATTGGGGCCATCAATTTTTTCCATCACAAAGCAATGGACGGGATAGCGGCTATCCCTGGGCCAATAGTCAAAATAGCCTTCAGGGTCAATGCGGGGAATGCCGGGATGGTTGAGTTGGCTTAACACCACCGCTTCCTGTTTAAACAGACTGACCACTTTTTCGTTAGCATTGTGCTGGGATTTCAGCACTTTGAGGATTTTGACCATTTCCCCATCCGAAACATCGAAAATTTTGGCGAAACCGCTGTGATCACTCAACAAATGGAGGACACGGTAGCGATCGCCCAACAACAAACTCGATCCACAATGGCGGCAATGGTCAGCCTCCCCATTGAGGGGATCGTCAGGATTTAAGCAATGGGGATTTAAGCAGTAGCTCATGGATGGCTACAGAAGGGGGTTTGCGAAACATCAATCCATCTGCACCTGTCTCATTCTAGGAGATCGCCGCCACTCCCTCGAATGCAGCACCGTCACGATCACCTGTTCCCGATCTGAATCCATCGGCTGAGATCGGGAATCAGCGCAAAAATTAGCGAATGGTTAAAGAATAGTTACCAAGATCTGATTCTCCATAACCGTTCACAAAAATGCGATACACGCCACTATAGGGCAGGGTAATCGTGATCCGGGAATTACTTTCCCCATCTGCATCATCATTTTGAGCGAGTACGTTTGTGCCGCCAGTATCAAAGAGGGCCAAAAAGGTATCAAACTCATCACTGGCCAGGCGAATCGTGATCAATTGACCGGCTTGTCCTTCAAACAGATATTCATTGTAAAGGCTGCCATCTTCATATTTTTCACTCAACTCGCGGTGCAGTTCCCCACGACGGGCAAGGAGAAAACCCTGGGCCACACTTTGGGGGTCGGGGTTGATTAAGCTGGCGATCTGGGGGTTGGTTTGGGGGGGGGGAGTGGGTCGAGTGAGTTCGGGTAAGGGGTTGCCATTGGTGGATTCCGGCGGCGGTAAGGGGTTAACTTCCCGAGGCAGGGATGGGGTTTGGGGTGCAAGGGTGATTTCCGGGGGCGGAGCCGGTTGGACGGGAATATCAATGGTTGCGTCCGGGGGGGTGGGTTGGACGGTGATTTCTGGTGGGGTGTCCGGGGGTGTGGGGTGGACGGCGAGTTCTGGTGGG
>NZ_JAYGHW010000069.1:0-44356 GCF_034932185.1 Spirulina sp. CCNP1310
CCAGTTCGCCCCCAGTTCGCCCCCCAGTTCGCCCCCAGTTCGCCCCCCAGTTCGCCCCCAGGCTAATCCAGACGATAACCAGATGGCGGATAACCTTGAGGAGAAAATTTGCAATAATAAGCCCTAACGCCTTGCCTTTCGTCCCCATTTCCCCCCAAAGTCCATGGAAAAACGCAGCATTATTGAAATCCTCCGCCACGGTCAGCCGGAACAAACCCTCCCGATTGAGGGGTGGGTGCGCACCAAACGAGAACTCAAAGGGTTTGCCTTTGTGGAGGTTAATGATGGTTCTGCCCTGGCGAATTTGCAGGTGGTGATTCCGGGGGAATTTCCCGACTATGGGGAACTGTTGAAGGCGATCGCCATCGGTGCATCGGTAGCCGTCAGTGGTTCCCTCCAAGCCTCCCAGGGGAAAGGCCAACGGTTGGAACTGATCCCCACCCGCTTCGAGGTGATCGGCTCCTCCGACCCGGAAACCTACCCCTTGCAGAAAAAAAGGCATACCTTTGAGTTTTTGCGAGACATTGGCCATTTGCGATCGCGCACCAACACCCTCGGCGCTGTCTTCCGGGTGCGTAATGCCTGCGCCTGGGCCATCCATCAATTCTTTCAATCTCGCGGCTTCCTCTGGGTGCATACCCCGATCATTACCACCAATGATTGTGAAGGGGCGGGGGAACTGTTCCGGGTAACAAATCTCGATTTAGCCCATCTGCCCCAAACCCCAGCGGGGGGCGTAGATTTTAGTCAGGACTTTTTTGGCAAACCCGCCTACCTCACCGTCAGCGGTCAGTTAGAAGCGGAAGTGATGGCTCTGGCCTTCAGTCAGGTTTACACCTTTGGCCCCACATTCCGAGCGGAAAACTCCAACACCTCCCGCCACTTGGCGGAATTTTGGATGGTGGAGCCGGAAATGGCGTTTTGTGACTTGATCGGCAATATGGATCTTGCGGAAGATTTCCTACAGTTTGTGTTTAATCATGTTTTAGAACATTGCTCTGAAGATTTGGAATTTTTCAACCAGCGCATTGATAACACGGTACTGGCAACAGCAGAAAATATTGTCAATCATGAGTTTGCCCGGATCACCTATACGGCAGCAATTGGTTTGTTGGAGAAGAGCGATCGCTCCTTTAACTATCCCGTGGCTTGGGGGTTAGATTTGCAATCGGAACATGAACGATATTTAGCAGAAGAATTGTTTAAAAAGCCGGTGATTGTCACTGATTATCCGGCGGAAATTAAAGCCTTTTATATGCGCCTCAGCGATGACGGCAAAACCGTGGCGGCTATGGATATTCTCGCGCCCAAAATCGGCGAAATCATCGGCGGCTCCCAACGGGAAGAAAGGCTCGATCTCTTGGATCAACGGATCGCCGCTGCTCAAATGCCTTTAGAGGATCTGTGGTGGTATCGGGATCTACGCCGCTATGGAACGGTTCCCCATGCCGGTTTTGGTTTGGGGTTTGAGCGGTTGGTGCAGTTCATGACGGGGATGGGGAATATTCGCGATGTGATTCCCTTTCCGCGCACGCCGTTGACTGCTGAGTTTTAGGGTTTTGCGGCCCTCACCCTAAATCCCTCTCCCAGGTCGGGAGAGGGACTTTGAATCTGGCTCCCCTTCTCCCAATTTTGGGAGAAGGGGCTGGGGGATGAGGGCATTCCCCCCGCCTGAGTACGGTAAACCCTACTTGGTCACGAGTTGCCAGGAGATCCCTCGGTTGGGTAAATTAGCACTCGGAAGGTGAGAGTGCTAAAGGCAATCACTCCAACCCACGCCACATTTATATTTCCAATTCTTGGAGGATCTTCATGGCTGCTTTAACCATCAATGTTTCAACCGTTAACCCCTTAGGCGATCGCGTTTTCGTCAAAGTTAGCCCCGGCGCAGAGCAAACCACTGGCGGCATCTACCTCCCTGACACCGCGAAGGAAAAACCCCAAGTGGGCGAAGTTGCGGCAGTTGGCCCCGGCAAGCTAGATAAAGACGGCAACCGCATCCCCGTGGAAGTGAAAGTCGGGGACAGCGTGCTTTACTCCAAATATGCCGGTACCGATATCAAACTCAACGGCGAAGAATATGTGCTGTTGTCTGAAAAAGACATCCTCGCTTCCGTCGCCTAAATTTCCGTTGGAGTCAAGCCTTTGCCTGTTCACCACTGGATGAGTCCAACAGGCAGCTTGCCCAAAAAATAAACCTCAATTTCAATCATCTCAACACTCGTTTTTTGGAAGGATCTCAAGTATGGCTAAGAGCATTATTTACAACGAAGAAGCCCGCCGCGCTCTCGAAAAAGGGATCGATTTACTGGCAGAAGCGGTAGCCGTCACCCTTGGCCCCAAAGGTCGTAACGTCGTTCTTGAAAAGAAATTTGGCGCACCCCAAATTGTCAACGATGGTGTCACCATTGCCAAAGAAATTGAATTGGAAGACCACATCGAAAACACGGGTGTTGCTCTGATTCGTCAAGCGGCTTCTAAAACCAACGATGTAGCTGGGGATGGCACCACCACCGCTACGGTTCTGGCCCACGCCATGGTTAAAGAAGGGCTGCGCAACGTTGCTGCCGGTGCGAACCCCATCGCCCTGAAACGGGGTGTGGATCGCGCTACGGAATTTCTCGTTGGCCGCATTAAAGAGCACGCTCGCGAAATTTCTGATACGAAGGCGATCGCCCAAGTGGGAACCATTTCCGCCGGGAACGATGAAGAAGTGGGCAACATGATCGCCAAAGCCATGGAAAAAGTCGGCAAAGAGGGGGTCATTTCCCTTGAAGAAGGCAAGTCCATGGTGACGGAACTGGAAATCACCGAAGGGATGCGCTTTGACAAAGGCTACATCTCCCCCTACTTCGTCACCGACACTGAGCGGATGGAAGCGGTGTTAGAAGACCCCTATATTCTGATCACCGATAAAAAAATTACGTTGGTGCAGGATTTAGTTCCCGTCCTCGAACAGGTGGCCCGCTCCGGCAAACCGTTACTGATCATCGCTGAAGATATTGAAAAAGAAGCCCTGGCTACCTTGGTGGTGAACCGCCTGCGGGGGATCTTGAATGTGGCTGCGGTTAAATCCCCTGGGTTTGGCGATCGCCGTAAGCAAATCCTCGAAGACATCGCCGTCCTGACCGGCGGCACGATGATCACCGAAGATGCTGGCCTCAAACTGGATGCCACCAAGCTGGATATGCTCGGCAACGCCCGTCGCGTCACGATCACGAAAGAAAGCACAACCCTCGTCGCTGATGGCAACGAGCAAGCCGTCAAAACCCGCTGCGATCAAATCCGCCGTCAAATGGAAGAAACCGAATCTTCCTACGACAAGGAAAAACTCCAAGAGCGGTTAGCCAAACTCTCCGGTGGTGTGGCCGTGGTGAAAGTGGGTGCAGCGACGGAAACGGAAATGAAAGACCGTAAGCTCCGCCTCGAAGATGCCATCAACGCCACGAAAGCGGCTGTGGAAGAAGGCATCGTCCCTGGTGGTGGTACGACGTTGGCGCACCTTGCTCCCCAGTTGGAAGAATGGGCCAGCAAAACCCTGGTTAATGAAGAGTTGACTGGTGCTTTGTTGGTGGCTCGCGCCCTCCTCGCTCCCCTGAAACGGATTGCCGAAAATGCCGGTCAAAACGGTGCGGTGATTGCTGAACGGGTGAAGGAAAAAGACTTCAACGTCGGCTACAACGCTGCGACCAATGAGTTTGCAGATATGTTTGAAGCCGGTGTGGTTGACCCTGCTAAAGTGACCCGCAGCGCGTTGCAAAATGCCGCTTCCATTGCGGGCATGGTGCTGACCACTGAGTGCATTGTGGTGGACAAACCCGAAAAAGAAAAAGCTTCCGCAGGCCCCGGCGGCGGTGACTTCGACTACTAAACCCTAGGGTTTAACCGCTTCCCCCATTCCGGGGGAAGCCACCAAATCCCCCCACGCGGGGGATTTTTTCGTTTAAGCGGATCATGGGGTCAAAACCTCGTCATAAATTTCTGCTATGGTTAAGGTTAAACCTACTGAATTTAAGACTAAAAGATCATCGGCTTCTAAGATTTCCAGCGACCAATTGCCGCCCGTATCTAGTCGGTAAATTTCCACTTTCATTGCTGATTGGGAAACAAGAATATATTCCTGTAAACTGGACAGGGTTTGATAGTTGAGCCATTTTTCCCGCCGATCTAAACTTTCGGTGGAGGGAGAAAGCACTTCCACAATCAAACAAGGAAAACGTTTATAAAATTTTTCGGTATCTTGCGGATCGCAAGTCACCATCACATCGGGATAATAAAAAAGATCGGCGGCACGTTGGGCAATGGCTATATTGACCTTCATATCGGCGATGAAGGTTTTACAACCGCTGCCCCGGAGGTGAGACTTTAAGAAACTGGCAATATTGAGGGCGATGCGATTATGCTCTTCACTACCGCCAGACATGGCAAAGATTTGACCGCCTAAATATTCATGGCGGATCGGACTGCTTTTTTCGCCTTCAAGATAGTCGGCGATCGCCATAAAAGCGGTTGAAGGTTTCATGATTTTTAGAATTTAATCACGCTATGGGGAGGGCGAAAAGTTTTTCGCCCCTACGGGGAGGGCGAAAGATTTTTCGCCCCTACGGTTTGGCGTTCTATTTTGTGGGCAACCATTGGGCTAAATGTACCGCTCGCAATAAGGGCCAAACTTCGCCAATCCCCACGGGTTGAGCGGGAATTGCTTGCTGAAATTGAGCGAGATCAAGATAGTTGCTCATCGCCCCTTCCCCCACTATATCCCAGGGGTTTAGACCCCGTTGCAACCAAACGAGAATGGGATGGCCAGCTAGGGGGGTTTTGGGGCGTTCAGTGATGGTCGGGGGGATTTGGGGATAGCGTTGGCGTAGGGTAGCCCGGATTAGGGTTTTATCGACAAACCAAGGTAGGGGGGGGACAGCAAGGAGGAAATCCAGCAAGCGCAGATCGAGAAACGGAAAGGGAATTTCTAAGGGGAAACCGTGATAACCGGGATCGCTGGTTTCAAAGTTGAGCCGCCACAGGGGTTGCAGTAGACTGCGATAGGCCCGGTGGCGGTAGGGATGAATGACGGGATCGGGCTGCTGGCGGATTGACTGCCATCGCTCTCGCGCCCCCACCCTTGCCGCAAAATCCGGGGCTAACCAATGGGGATAACCCGCCCAGGGATCAGGGGGCGATCTGCGTAATTTAGCCCGTAACCCCGTTCCCCAATGGGGCCGGAGTTTGTGGGTAAACAAACAAGCCCAAAGATCGCCAAAAACTTGATGCCAAGGCATCCCCCGCAACATTTCCCCCACCGTCGAAAGCCGCAGCCCTTCATCCCCCCCCTGACCATAGAGGAGGACGCGGCTCTGTTGGGCGATTAGCCCATATTGCATTGCGGTGAATTGGGGGGTGGGATCAAGGCTGGGTTCTGGGCTAGCGGGTTTGTGGGAAAAGGGGATCGCATCATCAGCCCAAAGGGTTTGGAGGGGAATTTGTAGCGCTTGGGCGGTTTGGTGGCTGTATTGGGGTTCGGTATCGGGGATCAGGGTTTGATAGCCGATGGTATAGGCTTGGAGCGGGCCGGGATGGAGGTCTTGGGCCATTGCCGCCAATATCCCCGAATCCAGCCCCCCACTGAGCAAAATTGCAGCGGGTTGATCAGGGGGAAGGCGATCGCCTACTGCCGTTTTTAAATGGTCGTGAAATGCCTCTAAATACTGTTGCGGATCGCGATAACGCAGGGCTTCGGGAACGGGTAACGTCCAATAGCGGCGGGTTGTGAGCGCCTCCGGTGTGATCCGCAAAAGATGCCCCCCCGGTACAGATTGAATATCCTGAAATGTCGTCCTGTGGGGGTTGTGGTTGAAATCGAAAAGGAGAAAATCAGCGATCGCCTCTTCATTCACTTGCTCCGATACCGCCGGATGGGTTCGCAATGGCGCAATGGCGGTACTCACCACCACCAACGGCCCCAACTGGGCATAATACAAAGGCTTCACCCCCAACTGATCCCGCCCACAAAATAACCGCTGTTGTCGCCCATCCCAAATCGCAAAGGCAAAATCCCCCTGAAGGTGTGTTAAACAAGCCTCGCCCCAAGCGAGATAGGCCCTGAGCAACAATTCCGGCTCTGTCACCCTTGAGCCACAACCTAAATTCCGCCGCAATTGCGCCGCCCCATCCAGCCGCACCGAACTGGTGAGATACACTTCACCATCTAACGTGAGGGGTTGGGGGCATTCGGGGCGGATGGCCAGCAGGGTATGGCCCAAGGCCAAATTTTCAGCCTGCCAAAGGGTCTGAGCATCGGGGCCTGAAGGGGTGAGGGTTTGCAGGATCGCCTGTAAAACTTGGGGATCACCCCGTTGGCCCTCCCGATGCCAGAGGGCAAACCAACCGCTCATGGTTGCGAAAGGGAAGCAGACTCAGGAGAATTTTGATCTACACCCCGCTCACGAATCCGTTCCTTAATGGCCAATTCTTGCTCTTGGCGTTTGTGGGCAATCACCCAAGAAAGGATCGTCGAAATCACCACCAAACTCACAAACATGGCGGTAAAAATCTCCCCCACTGTTGCCAAGCGGGCCAGGAAAGAATCGGCATGAATATCGCCATAGCCAACGGTGGAGAAGGTGACGAGGGAAAAATAGAGGGCATAGAGGCCCGGTGTTAACCCGCTAAAGTTAGTGAGATCAAAACGTGCCAATTCGCCATAGAGATTAGCAAAGCCAAAAATGATCGTCAGTAAACCGGCGGCGAGGAGAATGAGAACGGGGATAAATTGGTTCAGGGAAGGGATGAATTGATATTCCCGTAGGAGGTGATCCTCATACCGCCATTGCACCTCTTGATCCGTGCCTGCCCCTTGGATGAGTTCCACCATTAAGAGGATCATCAGGGTTAAGCCGCTGGCAATGACGGCGATCGCCACTGTGAACCGCAGGGGGAAAAATGCTGTAGGCCAAAGGGTGAAGAAACTATTGGCGATCGCATAGCTCAACCCCAAACCCACAACCCCCGTCATCCATTGCCGCGCCCGAATCATCCCCCCAAACCGGGGATAACTTTTAATGTCCACCAATTCTAAATTTTGGCCTTTGGGATCCAGTTGGATAGCAATGGCTTGGGCGATATTGCTCCGCAAGGCTCGCGCCAACGCCTCCACAAGGGCATCATGACCATCGGTTTGGATCGGGTCGCTCATGGGAGGAGATCCCCCCTGCCCCCCTTAAAAATGGGGGTAAGGAATATAACCCTCTGGTGAAGGGGGTCAGCGTAGCCGGGGGGATCGTGAGCCTCGCAACGAAGTGGGTTAACCGTGCAATCTTGGGACATATTGGGAAGGGGATTAGATATCAGTACCGATGCGGTTGAAGGGGAAGAAGCGCACAGCGGCGCGACCAATAATATTATCCTTGGGAACCGCTCCCCACACATGGGAATCACAGGAGGCATTACGGTTATCCCCTAAAACAAGATAGGTATCGGGGGCAACGGTGACGGGGCCGTAGGTATAGCCGGGAGGGGCTTGGGTGTAATTTTCCACAATGGGATCACCATTGATATAAACTTTACCCTCCTTTACTTCTACGGTTTCATTGGGCAAGCCAATAATCCGTTTAATGTAGGCATCGCGGATCGGGAGGGTTTGGGGCCGGAGGGGATCGCACTTCGTCGCGGTATCGGGGGGGTAGAAGACGATGATTTCGCCCCGTTGGGGAGGGTTGAAGCGGTAGGAGATTTTTTCAATCATGAGGCGATCGCCCACTTCCAATGTGGGCAACATCGATTCTGAGGGAATGTAGCGGGCTTCAGCAATGAAGGTCCGGATCACCAGGGAAAAGAATAGACTTAACCCAATCACACTGGCACTTTCGACCCAAAAATTGGTTGGTTTTTTCGACATTGAGGTTTAGCTTGGGAACGGTTGCCCGTTTGAAATTTTGCTCTATGCCCCTATTCTGCCAAATTTCTGGAGTTTCTTGATGATTCGCCTTGCTACCCCAGCGGATTTAGCCGCCATTGTCGCCATTTATAACGAATCCATCCCCAGCCGTCAGGCCACAGCGGATCTCGAACCGATTACCGTTGAGAGCCGCCTTGGTTGGTTGGCGGCCCATACGCCGGAAAAATATCCCCTTTGGGTGATGGTGCGGGGCGATCGCCCCATCGCCTGGCTCAGTTTCCAAGCCTTCTATGGCCGGCCCGCCTATGGCGCAACCGCAGAAGTGAGCCTCTATGTGGCCAATTCCCATCAGCGGCAGGGTTTCGGCCGGGAATTGCTGGAGTATGGTTTAGCCCAGGCTCCCGTTGTGGGGATCACGACCCTGTTAGGCTTCATCTTTGCCCACAACGCCCCCAGCTTGGCCCTGTTTGCCCAATACCAGTTTCAGGAATGGGGGTATTTGCCCCGCGTTGCCCGTTTGGATGGCCGGGATGCGGATTTGGTGATTTTAGGACGGAGGTTGGGGGGTTAGGCGATCGCCCTAGCACAGCGTGGCGGAAATCACCCGACCATGCCGACAAGGCAAAACCTTAGCCCAAGAGAGATTCCCCTTTCTGCCTTCATCCTTCTGCCTTCATCCTTCTGCCTTAAGGCACTAACCTCCCCAGGGGCGATCGCGTCCCCCAAGTTTGATACGCTAGAAAGTCAGCATTTAAATATTCCCTTTTGCAAACCCACTATGCTCCTAGACTTAACCGGCAAAAAAGCCCTCGTCACTGGCATCGCCAATAACCGCTCCATTGCCTGGGGCATCGCCCAACAACTCCACGCAGCGGGGGCTGAAATTGGCGTGACCTATTTGCCCGACGAGGCCGGTAAGTTTGAGAAAAAAGTCCGCACCCTCGTTGAACCCCTCAACCCGACGCTGTTTCTCCCCTGCAATGTCCAGGATGATGCCCAAATTGCGACGACGTTTGAGGAAGTGAAAGCCCAATGGGGCAATTTTGACATCCTGATCCACTGCCTGGCCTTTGCCAACCGCGATGATCTCACCGGGGAATTCGTCAACACTTCCCGTGATGGCTTTAAAATGGCGTTGGAAATTAGTAGTTATTCCCTAACGGTGTTGGCTCAGGCGGCGCGGCCTTTGTTGAATGCAGGGGGGGCGATCGTCACCCTCACCTATTTAGGGGGGGTGAAGGTGATCCCCAATTACAATGTGATGGGGGTGGCAAAAGCGGCGTTAGAAATGAGTGTGCGCTATTTGGCGGCGGAGTTGGGGCCGCAAAATATCCGCGTTAATGCCATTTCTGCTGGCCCAATTCGTACCCTCGCTTCTTCCGCTGTTGGGGGTATTTTGGACATGATCCACCATGTGGAGGCGATCGCTCCCCTGCGCCGGACGGTGACACAAACGGAAGTGGGCAATGCGGCGGCGTTCCTCTGTAGTGATCTGGCCAGTGGTGTTACGGGGCAGATTCTCTATGTGGATTCTGGTTATGAGATCATGGGGATGTAGGTTCTTGGCAGGATTGGGGATTTCCCTTCGTTTTGAGGCTGCGATCCCCCCGGCTACGCCGGCCCCCTTAAAAAGGGGGCTAACTCCGGAACCCCCCTTTTTAAGGGGGGCAGGGGGGATCCTCCCGCCCTAAAATTTCTCACTTTAAGTTCAATAAATTGCTATGCAACTGAGCGATCGCCCCTCCACCCCCTCCACCACAACCCCCGCCCGCACCGCCACCGTCCAACGCACCACGGGGGAAACGGACGTAACCGTTAGCCTTGACCTCGATGGCACGGGGCAATGCCGCAGTAAAACCGGCGTGCCTTTTTTAGATCACATGATCCATCAAATTAGCTCCCATGGTTTGGTGGATTTGGATATTCATGCCCATGGGGATTGGGAAATTGATGATCACCATACCAATGAGGATGTGGGGATTACGTTGGGGATGGCGTTAGCGAAGGCATTAGGCGATCGCAAGGGCATTCACCGTTTTGGCCATTTCATCGCCCCCCTGGATGAGGCTTTGGTGGAGGTGGTGATGGATTTTTCCGGCCGGCCCCATTTGAGTTATGGCTTAGACATTCCCACGCAACGGGTAGGCAACTATGATACACAACTGGTGCGGGAATTTTTCGTGGCGATCGTCAACCATAGCCAATTAACCCTCCATATTCGCCAATTGGACGGGATCAATTCCCACCACATTATTGAGGCCACGTTTAAAGCCTTTGCCCGTGCGTTACGGATGGCGGTGGCGATCGATCCCCGTCGCGCTCAGGAGATCCCCAGTTCTAAAGGCGTGCTTTAAGGTTGGCCGTTCGTACCACAGGCAAATCAGGGCGAAAAATTTTTGTGCCTCCGGCAGCCTTACGCCAACGCCCCTACAGCCCTCCCCATTCCCCATTCCCCATTCCCCCACAAGATAATCATTCTCAATTAGCTCAAAATGTTGCAACTCAGGGATCTAACCCCTTATCATTGTCAATAAGTTGAATTTTCTGAGAATCGATGATTCCTTACACTGCCAACACCCTCAAGGCCGAACTCAATTCACGGGGCTGGCGACTGACTCCCCAGCGGGAAAAAATTCTCCATGTGTTCCAAAATCTGCCCCGTGGCGATCATCTGAGTGCTGAGGAACTTCAGCACGCTCTCGAAGAGCGGGGCGAACCCATTAGCCTCTCGACGATTTACCGGAGCGTGAAGTTAATGGCGCGGATGGGAATTTTGCGGGAGTTGGAGTTAGCCGAAGGTCATAAACATTACGAATTGCACCGGCCCCATCCCCACCACCATCACCATATGGTTTGTGTGCAGTGCAATAAAACGGTGGAATTTAATAATGATTCGATTCTGAAGCAAAGTTTGCGTCAGGTGGAAAAAGAGGGGTTTCAATTGATTGATTGCCAATTGACAGTGACGACGATCTGCCCAGAGGCGCTACGCATGGGTTGGCCCTCTGGTTTGCCGAGTAATTGGGCCTGTACAAGGGTGATTTCTGAAGATCGGTAGGGGCGAAAGGGGAGGGCGAAAAATTTTTATGCCTCCGGCAGGCTTACGCCAACGCCCCTACGGTGGGATTCTCTCCCTTGTGACTTGGCTCTGCCAAGTAATGCCCCCGGAGGCTCTGCCTCCAACGGGCGGCAGAGCCGCCAAAGCCCGCACCATGGCAGAGCCATGGTACGAGATCAAAAGATTAGGAGATCAAGCGATCAAAGGATTGCTAATTTTTCCCGCACCGTTTTCGGGTTGACTTCTTGGGGTTGAATCGGGATCAAGCTATGCCAACCCTCGCTAACGGTGGGGGGATGGGTGATCAGGACATTGGCCATGGCTTCGATGATGGCGGGGGGAACGATGCGATCGCGCTGCTGATTCCGTTCTAAACAAAGCTCCAAGGGCGTATCCAATTGCCAGGCGATCCATTGTTGTTGCAGGGGGGCCATCAAGGCTAACCAATCTAAACGATTGGCCTGGCGGGCATTGGTGGCATCATAGATCACCGTCTGCCCTTGAGCCACAGCGGTATAGATTTCATCGCGCATGGCGGCTTCAATTTCTGGCCAAGCCCCCTGAATTTGCGGATCGCCATAGAGTTGGCCCCGGATGCGATCGCTCGACACAATCCAAGGCTGAGGCACAACCGTCGCCAAAACTTGTGCAAAGGTGGTTTTACCGCTTCCCGGCGGCCCGATTAACAGATGATGTGGCATGACAAGCCCGGATTCCCAAAGGAGCGAAGTTGATCCTAGCTCAATCCCGATGATTACGCCATCGATAACCTCACCCTTAAAGGGATGTAGGGGCGTTGGCGTAAGCCTGCCGGAGGCATAACAATTTTTCGCCCCTACGCAGATTAACAATACAACTGGATTCCCGATTAAAAGCGCACTTGGAAGTTCGCCAGTTGGCGGCCACGGGCAATGGTAAACAGGGCCGCGTCGGGGTTGCTATGGAGAAAGAGGAGGAGATCCTCCACAGAACGGAGTCGCTGGCGGTTAATGGCCACGAGGCGATCGCCCGGCCTTAACCCCATCCGCGCCGCTAAAGAACCCCGCTCCACGCCTTGGATCATCAAATCCGGGGTCATGGATACGCCGAGGCGAATGCCGTTGCCTTGGGGTCGGGCAGCTTGGGGCTGAGGGGGGGCAGGGGTATCTTGGCGGGAGGCGGTAGCGGTGGCAATTTGCTCGCTACTACGGTTAATCAAGGCTTCAACGACGGCAATATTCGTGGCAAAGCCAATGCCCACATTGCCCTGGTTGGGGGTGATGATCGCTTTATTCACACCGATCAGTTCGCCGTTGGAATTGAGCAAGGGGCCGCCGGAGTTGCCGGGGTTGATCGCTGCATCGGTTTGTAAATCGCCATTGGGGGCAATGCGGCTTAAAATCCCGGTGGTGAGGGTTCCCGACAGGCCAAAGGGGCTACCAATGGCATAAACCTCTTGCCCCACCCGCACCGAATCGGGGCGGGCGGAGGGAATTGTGGGGAATTGGCGACGGCTGAGGATCTGCACCAGAGCTAAATCATTAGCGCGATCAAGGGCAATTACTTGGCCCTGATGGCGATCGCCCGCCGCCGTAATCACCACCACCCGACCCCGTGGCGCAGATTCCACCACATGATGATTCGTCAGCACCAAACCCGTAGCGCGGATAATACTGCCGGAACCATTGCCCCGGCCCGTGTCGATGGTGACGACCGCAGGACTAGTCTGTTCATAAAGACGGATGCGGGTTTCTTCTTGAGGCCTCAGGGCCAAGGCCGGCAGGGGAACGAGGGGAGCAGTGGCAACAAATGCCGAGAGCAGAAGGGGAAACCAATATTTCGATTTCAGCATTGCCCAAAACCATAGAAGAGCGCGAACTTTAACCTTAATGTTAGATCAGACTAACCGCATTCATGAACAGTTCCTTCCCACTTCCCTAAGCACATTGCCGACCATCGGGCAAAATCGCCCCGCTCAAATTCGCCCCCGTGAGCTTGACCATCCAGCGATCGCCTTTCCCCACTTGGGCATTGCGTAAATTCGCGCCGCTCAAATCCGCGCCGCTGAAGTCAGCCCCGATTAAATTGGCCCCTTCTAGATTGGCATTGCGGAGGTTAGCCTGTAACAGGTTGGCCCGAAAGAGATCCGCTTGGCGTAAATTGGCATTTTCCAGATTAATCCCATGGAGAAAACCATCCCGGAGGTTCGCCCCCATCAGGTTTGCGCCCCGCAGGTTTTGCCCTGAGAGATCCCGCTCTTGGAGGTTTTTGCCCCGTAGATCGGCCCCTTCCAAATCCGGGGAGGAGGGACGACGGTAGGAGCGTTGGGGTTCAGGGCTGCGGGGGGGTTGGTGATAGGCGCGGTAGGCTTCTGGGGGCCTTTGGCCAGAGGCGCGGGGCGATTCTGAAGGCCGGGTTGATGAATAGGTTTGGGTTGTGGGTTGTGGAGACGTAGGGGGACGGACAGCTTGGGGCGATCGCTGTCGTAACATATCGCGGGCGTGGTTAATGTCCTTGAGGCGGGCGGCGGCTTTTTCTTGCAAACGGGGGTTATCCTGGGGAAGGCGATCAGGATGCCAGATAAAGGCTAAATCTTTATAGGCCTGGTTAATATCCTCCAGGGACGCACCCGGTTCAAGACCTAACACTTGATAGTAATGATCAAAAGAATGGGTCATCAGTTCAAGGCCAGCGATATTAATCATTTAGCATAGTGCGATCGCCCCTAACCTTGCCAGAATCTTTAAGAAAATAGCGGAATTTCCCCCAAACGTCCCCACCCATGGCCATCTCCCCCAAAGCCTTCGCCGCCTTCAAAGCCCGCCTTGCCCGTACTGTGGTGGGCCAAAACCAGACGATTAACGCGCTGCTGGTGGCCCTCTTAACGGGGGGTCATGTGATCTTAGAGGGGGTTCCTGGTACGGCTAAAACCCTGTTGGTGAAACAAATCGCCCTCGGACTGCAAGCCCAATTTCGCCGCGTCCAACTCACCCCCGATGTCCTCCCCGCCGATATCCTCGGCACACATATTTTCGACCTCAATAGCCGCACGTTCACACTCAAACAGGGGCCAATTTTTACAGAAATTCTCCTCGCTGATGAAATTAACCGCACTCCCCCCAAAACCCAAGCGGCTCTTTTAGAAGCAATGGAGGAGCGACAAGTCACCCTTGATGGGGAAACCTTGGCCCTTTCGCCCCTGTTTTGGGTGATTGCCACCCAGAACCCCCTAGAGTTTGAGGGAACCTATCCCTTGCCGGAGGCGCAGTTAGATCGGTTCCTCTTTAAGGTGGTGGTTAATTATCCGGCGGTGGAGGCTGAAAAACAAATGTTGCTGAATTTGGGAACGGCTCCCCATGATCACGAGCCGCCCCTATTAGATGTGGCGATGATTTTGGCGGCCCAGCAGGCGGCCCGGGGGGTGAAGGTGGCGGATGCGGTGGTGGATTATCTCTTGGCGTTGGTGGGGCGATCGCGCCAAACCCGCGATCTCGCCTTGGGTGCTTCCCCCCGTGCTGCCGTGGCCTGGTTTCGGGCCAGCCAAGCCTATGCTTGGTTAGGGGGGCGGGATTTTGTCACCCCCGATGATGTCAAGGCGATCGCCCCCGACCTCCTCCGCCATCGCCTCATCCTCTCCCCCGATGCCCTCCTCGATGGCGTAACCGTAGACACCGTGATTCAAGGGCTACTCAACGCCGTCCCCGTCCCTCGCTAGGACATCAAGAATTTGCCCAACTCAAAAATTTTTTGCAGCCAACCTTTGCCAATTTCGGCAATTTTATGCTACGGTTATAAACCGTGACACAAATAAGGCTCAGTAGCTCAGTTGGTTAGAGCAGGGGACTCATAAGCCCAAGGTCGGCAGTTCAAATCTGCCTTGAGCCATTTCAACATCAATCATTCCTAAACGCCCACCAGGTCGGGGCGAAAAGTTGGGGCGAAAGATTGGGGCGAAAGATTGGGGCGAAAGATTGGGGCGAAAGATTTTTCGCCCCGACGGGCTTTGAGGTGATCTAGAATACGATGGGGGAAAGTATCTGCTTAAGCAACATAACCATTGTTTATGTTACAGAAACTTAAGACTTTCATTACTAATGCGCCACCGTTGGGCTGAGGTTTTCCCGTAGTATCAGACTAGAGAAACCGAACTCAGTCGATTTCCATCAGACTGAGGGAAGTCCAGGCTGCTATCCACATAGAGAGGAGTTCTACAATGGCAACCTATAAAGTTACCCTGATCAGTGAAGCCGAAGGCATCAACACCACCATTGATGTTGCCGATGATGAGTACATTCTCGATGCAGCAGAAGAGCAAGGCATTGACCTGCCCTACTCCTGCCGCGCTGGGGCTTGCTCCACCTGTGCCGGTAAAATCACTGCGGGTACGGTTGATCAATCGGATCAATCCTTCTTGGATGATGATCAAATCGAAGCCGGTTATGTGCTGACCTGTGTGGCCTATCCCACCTCGGACTGCACGATCCAAACCCACCAAGAAGAATCACTCTACTAGAGTTTTCCCCTGGGATTGATCGCAAAAAAGGAGCATGATCAATGCTCCTTTTTTGCCGTGGGCGAGAATCAACCACCTCGCTCAATTGCCTTTAAGATGGGGAGAGAGCAAAATCTCCTCCTCATTGTAGCGGTTGAACTATGACACAATCCCCACAACGTCCCCCGGCTCCTCCCCGTCGTGCACCGGCCCCTCCTCCAGGACGACGGCCCCCCGCTGCACCGGGCGGTGATGTCACCCAACATCTACCCGCCGACCGCCGCGCAGCACCTCGCCCCCCCGCTGCTGCCCCCGCTGAACAGCGTTCCCCAGGCCAGCCCAGTTGCCAAGACATTATTGATTTAGCCAACAAAGAAGGGTATTCGGATATCCACCTCGGGGTGGGAGAAGAGCCAAGGGTGCGCGATCGCGGCGAAATGATGAAACTCGAGTTTCCCGTTACCGATGCACCAACCTTCTGGAGTTGGATGCGGGAAATCTGTACGGAGCAGGAGATTCAACAGTTTAAAGATACAAAAGAACTCGATACCGCCAAACAATACGACTTTGCGCGGGTACGGATCAATGTCTTTGACTCCCTCACCGGGCCGGCGATCGTCATGCGGTTGATCCCCCTCAAGATTCTCACCATGGAGCAACTGCGCTTGCCGCCTGTGTTCCGCGATATTTCCGATTCCCATAAGGGGTTAGTGTTGGTGACGGGGCCGACGGGTTCGGGGAAATCCACCACGATGGCGGCAATGATTGACTACATCAACAAAGAGCACGCCAAGCACATCATCACCATTGAAGACCCAGTGGAATTCGTCCATACCAGTAAAAAAGCCCTGATCAAACACCGGGAAGTGGGAACCCACACCCTCCTGTTTGACAACGCCCTCAAGGCGGCGCTGCGGGAAGATCCCGATCTGATTCTGGTGGGGGAAATGCGGGACAAAGGCACGGTGAACACCGCCCTCAAAGCAGCGCAAACGGGTCACTTGGTGATGGGAACGCTCCACACGAACAGCGCGGTCAAAACCATTGAACGGATTTTGAACCTCTACACCGCCGAGGAACAGCACGCGATGCGGATCGCCTTGTCAGAATCCCTCGTGGCGATTATTGCCCAAGGGCTATGCCGCACGACTGACGGTAAACGGGCTGCTTACCATGACATTTTGATCAACACTGAGACGATGAAGGAGTATATCGGGAAGGGCCAGTATGAGGAGATGCATGAGTTAATGATTCAAAGTGAGTTTGATGGCATGGTGACGATGAACCAAGCCCTCTATGAACTCTACGAAGAAGGCCGGATTACGGAAGAAACTGCGTTGGAAAAATCCCCCACCCCCAACGAAATGGCCCAAATGCTGCGGGGTCGGGTTTAAGGTGTGGCCAATTCAGGCTTGAGTAGTATTCCGGAACAGTTTAAAGGGATTGCCCTGTTCACGCCGGCGGGTGATGTGATTTATGCCATTGATGCCAATAAACAGCGTCGATGGCATAGTGATCTCTGTGTGGCGCTCCAAGAGCTATTGGGGTTGACGGAGCCGCCCCATTTTCTTGTGCCTTTTTATACAGCGACCATTGATCGCTGGTGGGATGCCCATACGCAACAGTTGCGGGTGGTGGCGGAGCTACACCCTTTGGTTCAAAAGTATCAAGCGCTGCTGAATGTGATTTTCCAAATGCCCGATGTGGTGTGGCAATTGATGCCCTGGCAGGCGGATGCGCCGGAATTGCAAATGATTGAAACCTACCGCGATCACTTCCCGGCTTTATGGGAGGAACAAAATTTAATTGTGGCCTATGAACAATGGCAAAATCGCGGCCAAGATTTAGTGCTTTTGGGGGATGCTCCTACACCTGCCGTGGTGCATAACTATGTGTTGCGGTTATTTGTCTCGGGGGACAATACGCTAACGGAACGGACATTGCAACAACTCCATGAACTGTTGGAGGTGAGTTTACCGGGGCCTTACAGTCTCAAGGTTATTGATATCTATAAGCACCCAGAAATGGCAGAGCAGGATCACATTACCGCCATTCCCACGTTAATCCGTGTTTCTCCTACGCCTAAGCGTCGCATTGTCGGCGAGTTCACCGATCCGCAGCGGTTTATTGAGTTATTGGTGGGTTAGATCTTCCCTCCAGTTTTGGTGCTCCACCGTGGGCGAGACGGATTTCACCTTACAGCCTCCCCATTTGGCCTGGCAAAACTCCGGCGTGGTGGTGAGGCGTTCCCAAACGCGCCAAAGGGGTTCGGTGGTGATGTTGCCAAAGCTGCGGGCGTTGAAATCGCAGGACATCACATCGCCATAGGGGGACAGGTAAAAATAACTTGTGCCACAGGAACAGCCGACGCTGCGATGGCTGGTGAAATAGGCAAAAAACACGACACCGGGATAGGTTGAATCCTGATTATAGGGTTTGGCGGCTTGGATCATTTCCTCTACCCAATCGGGATTATTGCGGAGATCTTCCCGGTCTTTGTAGCGGCCACTGGGGAGGGCATCAAAGACCAGCACCTCATGCACCCCTAAGCGTTTGCCCAATTCCACCATGGCGGCTAGTTCCCCCTTGGCGTGCCTTTCTGGGGTCATGGTGGTGGAAATGCCGACGGAAAAGCCGAGGGATTTGGCCCGCTTTAGGCCCGCCAAGGCGCGGTCAAATAATCCTGAGGTTTTGCGGAAAGCATCATGGGATGCTGGATCGGGGCCATCAAGGCTGACATAGATGCTATCAAGGCCAGCGGCGCGGAGGGCGGGGGCGCGTTCTTGTAAGAGCCAACCGTTGGTAAAGAGTACCGTTGTGGAGCGTTGGCGATCGACGGAACGAATTAAATCCGGCAGATCGGGCCGCTGCAAAGGTTCCCCCCCCACGAAGTTAATCACGGAAACTCCTAATTCTTGGGCTTGGGCGATCGCATCCCGCCCCTGCTCCAGCGTGAGGACGGCCCGCCCTGGTTCATCCACCGCTTCAAAAAAGCTGCAATGCTCGCAGGCGGCGTTACAAGTGGCATTGACGGCAAAGCTCATCAAGTTGGGGAGGTTTTTGTTTTGGATCGTGCGGTAGAGGGCGCGGGCCAGGAAGTTGGCGGCGGGGGGGCTGAATACGGCGGGGGTAGAAAGGGAATAGACGGGGTAGCCTTGGCGAAAGTGAATGATTTTGCTGTGGTTGAGATAGATCTGATAAAGGATCGTGGTGAAGTCTACGCCGTAGTTGAGGCTACGGGTGAGGAGGAACCATTTAAGGCGGAGGCGGAGGCGGAGGTTGAACATGGGAAGTGGGAAGTGGGAGGTGGCCATTGTTGGCTATTTTAAATGGTATGAGAAAATTATCGCTATAGTTAGGATCAGATCAGCTATCTAGAATAGGCTCAGTAGATGAACCATGAATATTAACGCATCGATTATCGACCAACGGTTAATAGCAGTTGTTAATGATATTCGTCAAAGGGCTTCTGATGAGTTGCGGATTAGAGATGAAAGTAGGCTGAAGTCTCTGGCTTTTGTTTATCTCTGTGTTCAAACGATCCTGGATTTAGATGGCGATGAGGCTTTTGATTGTTTAACGGAAGGTGGTGGTGATTTTGGTGTGGATGCTATGCATATTTCTCAAGAATATGATGGTGAATTTACGGTTAATGTATTTCAGGCAAAGTACAAGAATAATCTAGAAGGAAACTCGAATTTTCCTGAGGAAGGGATAGACAGTTTAATCAATGCCGTCCAATATTTGTTTAATCCCGCAGCTAAATTAGAGCACATTAATCAAAGATTGCTGGTTAAGGTGGAAGAAGCGCGTAGTTTGATCCGAGATGGCTATATTCCCCAAGTTCGGGCATTAGCTTGTAACAATGGGCTGAAATGGAATGTATCTGCTCAAGAAGCGATTGAGCGCACCGGGTTTGGTGATCAGGTGACGTGGGAACATATTAATCATGAGGGTTTGGTTAAAATTCTGCAAGCGTCTAAGCCGGTAAAAGATACGTTGCAGCTTAAGGGCAAGGCGATTGTTGAAGATATGGAGTTTAGCCGGGTGTTGGTGGGTAGGATTGCTGTCACTGAAATTGCTGCACTAATAGAGCGTCATGGAGAACGGTTATTAGAGCGAAATATTCGTCGTTATTTGGGTTTGCAAGGAAATCGGGTCAATGAAGGGATTCGTCACACGTTAAGGAGCGATGAAAAAAATAATTTTTACTTTTACAATAATGGGATCACTCTGACCTGTGACAGTTTTTCCTACAATGGATTGCAAGATGGCGATTATCGGGTGCGTGTTGAGAATTTACAAGTGATTAACGGTGGTCAAACCTGTATGACGATCTTTAAGACTTTACGAGAGTCTGATTTGCTGGATCAAAATACCCAAGCTTTTGTTTTGCTGCGACTTTATCAATTGCCTCGTGAAAATGAAAATCTGGTACAAAGGATTACCTATGCGACCAATAGCCAAAATCCAGTAGATCTCAAGGATTTACGCGCTAATGATGAGCGTCAACAAAGGTTAGAAATGGATATTCAGCAATTGGGCTTTAATTATCGGCGTAAGCGTTCTGAGATGAGCAATCGGCCGACTGATATTAGTTCAGGGGTGGCGGCTGAGGCTGTTTTATCGGTTTGGAGAAGGAAACCGCATCAAGCTAAGTTTTTTTCTCGTGAACATTTTGGGAAGTTGTACGATTCAATTTTTACTGAGCAATTAAGCGGAGCGCAGGTTATTATCGCGGTTCAGCTTTACAGAATTGCCGAAAATCGCCGCAAGCGGCCGGAGCCGAATGATCCGGATTTTGTGCGCTATGGTTCATGTTTTATGGCGATGCAGATGGGACGTAGGCTTTTGGCTACTATGCAGGTTGAGATCGATGAGATTAGCCATCAAAATTTCCGATTAGCCCAGCAGCTTATTGATCAAGATGGTGAAGATTATTTTAAGGGTGCAGTGGAAGATATTCAGCGGGCAATTGCGGATCTTTATGGGAAAAAATCGGTTTCTTTACAGCAACTTTCTGCGACTTTTCGACGGGGTGATTTGATCAGTAAACTGCATTGAAATTCTTCCAGTGGGGCGGGGCGAAAATTTTTTCGCCCCTCTATCAAGTGTGCTATTTGATTGATCGGATTTTGATGAGATTGACCTAGGGGGCAGGATCAAAAAAATCCTCCTGGGAAAAGTTCCTGGAGGATGTTTAAATTCAAGGGGGACGCGGAACGGTGCGTCGGTGGGGGGTTATTGGTAGAGGCCGGGAGTCCAGGCGGGGATGATGCGGGTGTGCATTCCGTTGGGACGGAGGGATTGTTGTTGTGCCGCTTGGAAAATGGCCTCGGCTTGCCCCTTGCCGGTCTGCAAAGAGATGGGGTCGGGGATGTTGAAGTTTTGGGTGCTTGCCGTTAAGGTGGGAGTGACGGGAGCCTGAGCGGCAGGAGCTGGAGCAGCGGGAGCTGGAAAGGGATCGAAGCGGAACTGACCCACACTGAAATCTGGAGTATTTAAGGCTGGAGGCGTTCCTGTAAACGAATCAGTATTATTAAAACTACCGCCAGTAATAGTAATTGGCGTGAGAGAAGATGCAATACCGATAATGATAGGGAGATTCGAGAAAACCACAGGGCCACTGGGAGAAAAACCTGTTCCTGAAACCGTAAATCCAACCAGAGATTGCCCTCCGAAGCAAGCGCTAGGACATCCAGTTCCGGTTCCACCCCGGAAAACCGGCGAGGTGAAGATTGCAGTTCCTTGAGCAGTTGTGATTTGGATTGAAGTCAGGTTGGTGATGTTGGTTCCACCAATCGTCGTTCCGCCGGTGATCGCAATACTGTTTTGAGCCTGTGCCGTTTGGGGGAGGGCGATCATCGCTAAACCCGCCGCAAATCCGAGCAGTGTGGTTGTGAGTTTGGTTGTCATCATTAAAGCCAATCTCCTGATGAGAAAGTGTTAGTTTTAGGTTTCGAGAAATCGGGGGAGCCACCCACTCCCCCAAGCTTGATTAGAACGAAAACGTCGTGCGGAGCGCACCGATCGTAATCGTTTCATTGTTGTTGTGATGGCCGGGATTAAAGAGCATCACCACCCCAGGGGTAATCGTGATATTGTCCGTCACCGCCCAACGATAAAAGGCTTCGAGGTGGAGCGTCCGACCGTCGCGGTCTGCATTCGTCGTCCCCCCATTGCCCGTAAAGAAACTGGGAATATTGCCATCAAGACGACCATTGGCCACCAAATTCGTCCCCGTGATCCGGGGCGGTTGCCCAAAGAAGATCCCGCCATAATTCCCCTCCGCAAACAGATCCGGGAACTGCAACGACAGCATCCAATTATTCGTCTGCACCGAACCTCCGCCAAGATTCACCTGGCGCGAAGTCGTCCAACCCATCCAGCCGCCCAAGGTGATGTCATCGTTGATCATCCAATTCGCTGTTGCACCGATGGCATCGGTATTCAGACGAGTGCCGTTCGTTGCGGCAACTTGGTCATCACCCACCCCCGTTTGTAAAAAGCCACTACTCAAGCCAGAATAGGAATTGAGATAGTAGAGCGCGAGATCCGTGTTGCGAGTCGGCGTGATTGCAACCTGTAAACCCGCTGTATAGGCATCATTAAACAGGCCAGCCGTGGGGAGATTGGCAAAAGTCGCCGAATAAACCCCCTGCACACTCAGGATCGGCGTTGCCTGCCAATCAAAACCCAACCCCGCACTGCCGGCCCCCAACTGAATAATCGGGTTCCGTTGGGCAAAGCGAGAAATCGGCCCAAACCCTGCACTTTCCACCCGTGACGGCCCCCGGAACACCGCCACCGGGTTCACCCCCGCCGTCCCGACGATCAACGCGAGGTTATCCGTCACCAAATGCCGAAAACTCAAATCACTGAGGATCAGTCCATTATTCGTGTTGGACTCATAACCCAAACGGGTAACGCCATTATTGAAGCCAAAGAACGTCGTCGTGTCGTTCGTCGTTAAATTCCCCGCCTGTAACCCCGTGATCAAAAAACTCCGGGGGTTAAATTCCGTCAGGAAAGTTAACTGGGCGTTATACCCAAAACTCATGTTGTTGTAGGTGTCCTGACTTTCGCGCACCCCGTCCCGACCGAGCAAACCATTGGCTCCGAGGTAGTCCGAACGACTCCCTAAACGGCCTTGCAGACCAAAGACGGCCTGACCAAAAAGCTTGGTGGTGGTGGAAAACTGATTGTCTTCGAGGAATTCCACCCGGCCTGTGAGGTTATCAACCCGTTGGCCTAAATTGGCGAGTTCGATTTCAAACTCATTCATTAACTGTTGCAGAATTTCTAGATCTGCGGCGGTTGCGGAGTTTGCTGCCGTCTCTGCCACCAAACGCTCCATCGCTTGCAGACAGGCATTTAAACCCGCCGCAAATTCATAGCGGGAGAGGGCGCGATTCCCCCGAAATGTTCCGTCCGGATAACCCCGGAGACAGTCATAACGGGCCACCAAATCACTCAAAGCACTGTAGGCCCAATCCCCCGGATTCACATCCCGAAACTGGGAAACGTTGTTAATTTGGGACATGGGAGCCGCAGGCTCCAAGTCAACCCGCATCAGGGGTTGGGGGGCTTCGGCTGCAACTTCATTGATTAATTGCGGCAAATGGGGGGGGTACACTTGTTCTTGTGCTTGCACAGGGATCGCAATCATTGAACCCAGGGCAACAGCACTCATCCAGCACAGATCAAAATTGGAGCCAATCACCATGTCACTCAATCACTTTCTAAGGGAAATTACCGAGAATACTAGCAGCAAAAGATTGCAAATAACAGTAGTCAAATGTACTTAAATAAAATTTTTGACATGATGATTGAATGGGTAAGATGAGAGGGTTTAACTCCCCATAGAAAATATTCCCACTGGCATCCTACAAGGTAATCCTGTGGTTGTAGAATTGATAGGCTCGATAGGTGGGCAATGCTCACCCTACAATTTTTCGGTTTTTCGATTAAGTGCGAGTTTATCAAGATGCTGGTATTTTAGCCTGCTTTGAGGACTATCTTCATCAAATCTTTACTGAGTAATAGATCAGGCTTTATGGCTGCTTTAATTATTCCTTTAATAACTCAAAAATTTCATGGACATATAACGCTTTAATGTTCAAGATCTCAAGGTTCTCCCAGGGAGGGAGACGAGCGACAGAGCGACTCAGAAAGCGCGTCATGGCAGGGCCATAACACGAGAGTATTTTTCTTTTTTGGGATGAAATTATCTTGATCTGCTAGTCGTCAATGGTGCGTCAGGCATAAACCAATCGTTAACATGATGACTGATCCTGTCTGACGCACCCTACGATTCTTCACCCTTTTTAAGGGGGGGCAGAGGGGGATCCCCCTCTGCCCCAGTCGGCATGATCCCCCCGGCTGCGCCGACCCCCTTAATAAGGGGGTTTAAATGCAATCGATTTGTGTGTAAACGGTGGGCCAAGTTGGGAGAGGGGAGCAGCGGACTAAAATTCACACGACAAACGAGGATTATGACAAATTGAAGATCGTTAAAGGCTCTAAATTTTCGGCGGGGGTGAAATTGAAAATACGACTGTAGAAATAAAATTCACCGTCTAAGGTGCGTTTAATGTTGGCGGCTTGGCGGAAACCGTGCTGCTCTTCAGGATAGGCAATATAGGCCACCGGCAACCCCTTATCTTTGAGCGCCGCGACCATCATTTCTGCTTGATTGGGGGGGACAATTTTATCCTCCAAACCTTGGAAAAAGATCACCGGACAAGCTAACTGATCGAGGTGGTGGATGGGCGATCGCTCCTCGTAAATTTCCTGATCCTCTGGGTATTTACCGATCAAACCATCCAAATAGCGGGCTTCAAACTTGTGGGTATCTTGGGCAAGGGCCGCTAAATCGCTCACACCGTAGTAACTGGCCCCCGCTTTGAAAACATCTTTAAACGTCAAAGCCGCCAATGTGGTGTAACCGCCCGCACTACCTCCGGCGATCGCCAACCGCTCCCGATCCACCCGACCCTGATCCGCCAAATACACCGCCGCATGGGTGCAATCCGCCACATCGACAATGCCCCATTGCCCCTGTAACCGTTGGCGATATTCCCGGCCATAGCCAATACTGCCGCCATAGTTGACATCCACCACCCCAAAGCCCCGACTCGTCCAATATTGAATTCGCAGGTTTAGCGTTGCCGTTGCTCCTGCCGTTGGCCCCCCATGGCTTTTAACAATTAAAGGGGGCAATTCCCCCGCCGGGGCGGTGTAGTCCGGGTTGAAGGGGGGATAATACCAGGCGTGGGCGGTGAGGCCGTTATCCGTGGGAAATTCAATGGCCTCTGGAATTGAAAAATAGGTGGAATCAACGGCAATACTCGCTGCTGTTTTCAACGTTTGATACTCCCAAGTGGCGAGGTCAAGGTGAATTAATCGCGTCGGTTCCGTAGGAGAGCTAACAATCATCACCGCCGCCACCCCCTCATCGACAATTTGAAAATCCCCAAACTGAGTAAAGGGCGGCGCAATGGGGCTAACTTCTCCAGTGATAGTATCCAACCGAGCCAAATAATCCTGGCCCTGCTGGCTATAGGTACAAACTATTGTATTAGCATCAAGAAATTGATAGGGTTGCAGACCAAACACCCAATGGGGATAAGCAAACTCCCCTTCAACGGGGCAAAGGGCCGTAATCCCCGCAGCATCTTCCCGGTAGAGATTCCACCAATTAGAGCGATCGCTGACAAAATAGAGCCGACCATCGGGCCCCCAAGTGGGAACCGCCACCGATTCCGCCTCACTGCCTGCTACACAACGGGGGGCGGTCAACGTGCCATCTTCTGCAACGCTGGCCACCCATAACCGCGTTCCATCCCAAGGCATTTGCGGATGTTGCCAATCTAACCAAGCCAAGCTCTGGCCGTCGGGACTGAATCGAGGCGAACTATAAAAATCACTGCCCGTGACCAAAGGCGTAACCGCTCCCGTCTGCAAATCCACCACTGCTAGATAATTCTGCGGTTCTGCGCCCTCTCTGCTGTGATCCTCACAAACAGTGATGAGGCGGTGATGGGCAGTATCCAAGATAAAATCTGCATAACGCCATGGCCCTGCGGGCGTGAGCGGTTGGGGTATTTCCCCGGGCCGATGGTGATAGATCCGCTGATCGGCAAAATTGACAAAATAGATCACGCTCCCGGTGATCAAGGCCGCCCCGCCGCCATACTCATGCACCCGCGATCGCACATTAAAGGGGGCCGGAGTCATATCTACCCCACTGCCATCCCCTTGGGCCTGAACGATCACCGTCCGCCCCCCCTCTTGGGGCCGGCTCTCCGTCCAATACAAATCTTCCCCATCCCGATAGACTCCCCCTAAACCAATGGAGCCAGAAACAATTAATTCAGCAGTGATGGGCGATCGCCAAGACCCAAAGGCAGCAGTAGTCGGCATAATTCAATCGGTGAGGAACTCCCCCCAGTTTAAAACCTGAGGGCAGAGGTTGAAACTGAGAGGTTCCTGCAACGTTTGGTGAGTGGTGGCTAAACAGAGATTGAGGTATTGCTCAAGGCGTTGGGCTTGGCGGTGGTTGAATCGGTAAGCCGTGCCGTTGTCGTTGGGGGTAAATAAAGGAGTAGCCGTTAGGGCGCGATAGGCCGCCGCCCCCTGGGGGAGAATCCAAGGATCTTCCCGATCAGGAATCAGGCCTGGCGGCAATTGCCCTTGCAACATCGTTGTCAAACCATAGGCCCGCTGAGGGTCGCGGCAAACCTTCGCATTCACCCCCCGCCGTTGCAACGCGCCACAGAGGGAATCCAGCGTCACATCCCCGGAGGGGGCGATCCGTAACAGTTCCGCCACTAGGAAAAAATCACTGTATTGATGTTCTGCCCGTTCCCCCCAATTCGGCCGTTGGGGTAATTGGGCCGCCCCCATCGCTAAGGGCGTATCCACCCCTTGGAATTGGGCATGGGGCAATTTCCAACTTAACTGTTGGGTTAACTCCGTTAAAGCACTGTGGAGAAAATCCCCCTGCCAATAAATTGTCTCAATGTCTGTGGTCGTCACCCCCGCCACACTGAGCAGATCATTCAACACGCTATTAAAGGACTCAAACCAAGCCCGGAGAATTTTCTCTTGAATGCCCTCACGACTAATGCCCCAGGTTTGGGCCCCCAATTGGGTGGTAAACGTGGGTTGATGGTGGAGGATTTGGGCCACACGGGCAGCAATGGTTAAGACCATTTCCCCCATGGGATGACGGGTGAGGGCGACGGCGGCGGCTTCCCGACGACGGCGATCAGGGTTGCCGGGCCAGGGGAAATCCCAGGCGATCGCATTGAGAAAATCCTGCTCCGGCAACCATTGGGGATAGAGCAGTTGGTAAAAAATATCGGCGTGGAAGGCGGCCCGGCCGTAGGGGTGGGATTGGTGGAAGATTTGCCCATCGGGGAGGGCGATCGCCAGATCGGTGCTGGCTTCATTGCTCACCAGATAAAGGGTGGGCTGGGTGGGGGGATGGGCAAGGGCGAGGGCGGTGGGGTTAGGAATCAGAAAAATTTGCTCTGGATTAGCAACTAACTTCGCCCCTAACACCGCTTCGCGCAGATTAAACCGATAGGCTTCTTCCCAGGGGGTGGGGTGGGGGAGGATGACCCCAGCGAGGTTTTGCAGGGCTGTGGCTAAGGTCTGGGGTGTTAAATCTCCAACGACCATCGGCCCCGGTTGGCGCAACAGTTGCCCCAGCAATAGCTGTAACCCCCGCTGAAACCAATGGAGGGGAATCGGTTTTCCCCCTGGGCCAGAGATTTGGGGTAGCCATTGCTTCTGCTGACGGCTATAGCAGGGGATGGCGCGGTGGAGATAGGTGTGGAACTGCTCAACCCGGAGGCAATTGGGGCTAGGGGTATCCTGGCGAGCCGCATCGCCAACGGTGATCTGGAGGCGATGGGTCGGCTGACGGGAGTTGCCCCGTTGATCGCTATGGCCCGTAAATTGGATCACCATGGGAATGCGATCGCGGATCGCATTCCCATCGCCCCCAGAAGACTCCAACTCACCGCCATCCTGATGCCAACGGAACCGATGAGGGTGTACCGTTCCCCATTGCCACAGGGCCGCCGCTAACCCCTGACTCCCCAATTCCAACCCCAAATACCACGACGCTGTATTATTCATGCTCCTGCGGCGACGAAATGGCAGGGGCTTGGCCATTGTTCCTTTGGTTTTGCCAGAAGTCCACCACCCCCACCGCTGTTTCTACGGGCGTTTCTTCCTCCCATAGCAGTCCATCTAAACTGGTTAAAACATCTTGGGGGGGAATCGTTGGAGCCGGTTCGGTAGGAATCGGACTGGTCAAGCGCACCACGGGGGGATCACTGGCCAGGAGTTGCGGTTCAGGTTCAGGTTCAGGTTCAAGTTCTACCCTGACAGGCTCACTAAGGATGGGTAAGGAAGGATCCGGAATGGGTTCAGGTTGCGGTTCAGGAAGGGGCTGATCCGCTGCTGGCTCCGGTTCCATAAAAGTTGCCGGTTCGTCATTGTCCCCAAACAGATCATTGAGGGAGGCGATCGCATCAATCCCTAAATCATCAATGGTTTCGGAGGATGCAGGGCTTGCGGGAAGTGGGAAGTGAGAATCAGGCAACGTTGCCGCCGTTGGCGGATCTTGCCCCTCTTCCGGTGGGGCATCGGGTGGCATCGATCCCCAGGTCTGGGGCAGCGGTTCCGCTGTTTCAAACCGTGCTAAATCCTCGCTGAGTTGCTGAAGTTGAGCAGGGGAAAGGGCTTCTTCTAAATCTTCGTGATTATGGGCCTCCACCTCCGCCGTGGCCAGCAGCGTTTCCCCTGGGGTAATACTGTCTGCGAGATCTTCCTCCTCCAAGGGCAGGGCCGTTTCTGCCTGATTAGAAACCTGATCCAAAAGATTAGCCAACACCGCCATGGTTTCCGCAAGGGTAGGAACCTCTGCTGTTTGCGGAGTAACCCCCTCAGCAGCGGGAGTTGCTGACAGCAATTCTTCATCCTCAATCCGGTAATCAGCAAACAGCAGCGTTTCGATGGAAATTTCAATTTCCGGTAGGTTGGGCGCGATCGTTACCGACTCAGCCACCGGGAGCGCCGCTGGATCCTCTAAGCCATCAAACAAGGCATGATTAAAATCCGGGGCAACCCCAAGGGGATCGACGGGGATCGGCGGGGGCGCAAGCTCTTGCTCAGAAACCGTCAGCACCATAGGGGAATCCATGGGGTTGGCAAAGGCATCGGAATTGAACAGGTATTCATCCCACAATTCCCAAGCCTCATCCGGCGGGGCGGGTTCAGGGGGAGGGGACACCACCTGGGCGCGGGGAGGCTGGGGCGGCTCAGTCACCACCGGAACCAACAGGGGATCAAGCTGCACCGTGGGATCTAATTGCAAGGGCTGGGGCAGGGCCGGCAGGGGTTGCTGGGTGATCAGTGTTTCGGAATATTGCCCAAGGGTATGGAGGGAGGCAATGCCTTCAGTGAGGGACTTGTGATAGCCATGGAGGTCTTGCTCCAGACTGGTAAAGACATGGTGGAATGTACTATCAAGGCTGCGGAGGAGTTGGTCGGATTGGGCTTGGAGCGATCGCAACTGTTCCAACCAATCCCACTGTTGGCTTGGGGGGACATGACCCGCCAAGGGAGAAAGGGCCTGCATCTGAATCCGCTCTAGGGTTTGGCCCAATTCCTGACGCAGACCCTCACTACAGCGATTGAGGAGAGCGTTGAGAAAATTGGTGGTCAGTTGTCGTTGCTGGGTTTCCAGATGACGAATTTCCCCCAGAAGGGATTCCCGCTGTTGGCGCAGGGTTTCCAGTTCTAACTGGAGGGGCTGGAGCCATTGCGATCGCTCCAGATTCAACTGCGCCATCACCGATTGGGCAATGGCCTGGGCCGTATTCTGTTCCTCAGGGGCAAGGGAGGGATTCGCCAAGGGCGTAGCCTCCACGGTGCGGCCCCAATCCCCCAAGATCCAACGAATTTTTTCTAATAAATCCCGCTGGGCTAGGGCCATCTCCCCCGTGCTGATCGTGCTGGCCTCCGTGGCAATCAGCAGATCGTCAATTTCAGCAATGAGTGCGTGGATCTGAACTTGGGAAATGGTCACGGTCAACCCCTATAATTCCGTCAGTGCAACGGGTCGCCTTCCATGCTACCCTTTCCTCATACTATTACGGTTAACTTGTAGCAAAACTCTAGGGACAAAATTCCCCAATCCATGGCGATGGCCCCAACTCCATCCCGTGTGGCTATCCTCCGCCTTTGCTGTTCCCCCTTCAGACTCCTTGTCTTTGCCCCATGGATGATCGATTTCCCTCCCGCGAACAAGATGCTGATATCACCAAATTGATTAAAACGGTGCCTTTCTTCGCAGGACTGCCCTCCGATGCTCTCGATAAAGCCACCTGCCACGTTGTCACCCGGACTCACCCCTCCAACCAAGTCATCCTTTTAGAAAATGATTGGGGTGGATCTGTTTATTTCATCGTCGATGGTTGGGTGAAAATTCGCACCTACAACCTGGATGGCAAGGAAGTGACATTGAATATTATCGGCAAGGGGGAACTGTTTGGGGAAATGGCCGCATTGGAAGAAGTGCCACGCTCCACCGATGTGATCACCCTTACCTCCACCACCATCAGCAGTGTTCCCGCCCAAGATTTTGTGGATCTGATCCATTCTGAACCCTTAGCGGGGGTGCGGTTAGCCCAATTAATGGCGACACGGTTACGCCAGGTGAATCGACGGCTACGGCTGCGGGAAGCCGATAGTGTCTCCCGCGTGGCGGATACGATCCTGTTTCTCGCTGAAGGTCAGGGCCAGGAAAGCACCGAGGGGTTAGCGATTCCCAACCTGCCCCATCGGGAGTTAAGCAGCCTGAGCGGTTTGGCCCGGGAGACGGTGACGCGGGTACTCACAAAGCTGGAAAAGAAAAACCTGATCCGCCGGGATCACGATTTGTTGATTATTCCGAACCTTTCGGCTCTGGAGCGCAGTATTACCTGACATTCTTGCAACGCTGATGGTGTATAGCTTACAGCGTTTCTGGCTTCTGAGGGGTACAGCAGTCTCTGGCTGAACCCTTCAAATTCTGTTACAAATAGGGAAGTATAGTAAAGATTTGTAACCAACCTTGTGAGCAGCGCGGACCTTTGTTTTATGTTTGGTAGCTTTACCGGCTCGAACTCCAATCCAACCTCAGACTGGGGAGAAGACCTCATCAATAGCGTTGCCAGCAATACTCTGCGCCACCTATTCACCCGTAGCGACAGCGTTGAAGTCAAAGTGCGTTGCCAACCCCCCAGTAAGTTACTCCAGGGCAGCATCGACAGCTTCAAAATGCAAGGCCGTGGCATTGTCATCCGTCGGGATTTTCGCACCGAAGAGATTAGCTTTGAAACCGATGCGGTGGCCCTTGATTTTGCCTCGGTGCTTCAGGGGAAGATTTCCCTGCGCCAACCCACCCAGGCGATCGCCCTGATCAAGCTCACCGAATCCGATATCAATACCGCCTTCTCGGCTCAATTGGTGCGCCAACGCCTCGAAAACCTCACCGATGAACGGCTCACCAACCTCTCCGGGGGGGAGCCAGTCTCATTTACAGCGATCAAACTCCAACTGTTACCCGCCAACCGCGTGAAGCTCCAAGCCTTGGCCAACTTCCCCAACCGCGCCATTCCCATCAGTTTTAGTTGTGCCTTGGGCCTGGCCAAACGGCGGCGGATCACCTATGACGACCCAGAATTTATCGCGGCAGATATTCCCGCCGATTGTCATGATCTCGCCAAAATTCTCATGGGTATCCTCGTGGATATCTTTAACGAAATGGTGGATCTCGATCGCTTCGACCTTGACGGCGTGACGCTGCGGCTCAACCGCCTCGAAACCGAGGGGGAAACCCTCAATTTCAGCGGCTATGCCCAAATTGAACGCATCCCCCGCACCGGCTAGGGCGTGGTAGGCTCAAGACGGTAGCGATCCTGACTCAGAATCCGCCCAAGTTGTGCTTTAACCCCAAGAATCCCCATCCCCCATGTGGCAGTATGTAACCCCCGGTATTCCTGATGCTCAGTTTGAGCAACTGCCCGGCATCCCCCTCAGTCAGCGGGAGGTGCGCGTCTTGATCCTGTCGGCGTTACGGATGGAGGCGGAATCAATACTCTGGGATATTGGGGCAGGAACCGGGACAATTCCCGTGGAAATGGGTTTATTGGCCCCCAAAAGCACAATCCTGGCCATTGAACGGGATGAAGATGTGGCGAAATTAATCCGCCGCAATTGCGATCGCTTTCAAGTCGCCAATGTTCAAGTTATCGAGGGCAACGCCCCCGATTGCCTCACCGACCTGATGCCCCGCCCCACCCACATTTGCCTAGAGGGGGGGCGGCCCCTCAAGGATATTCTCTACGCCGCTTGGGAAGCCCTACAACCGGGGGGGCGATTGGTGGCGACGGTGAATAATTTGGAAAATCTCTACGGTATTTCCGAAGGACTATCCACACTCCAAGCCCGCAATATTGAGGTGATCCAATCGGCGGTGAATCGCCTCGAAACCCGGGGCATTCATCAAACCTTTGCTGCCGTCAACCCGATGTTTATCCTCAGTGGAGAGAAACTCTGAGCCGCTCTAGATATTTGCCCCATTGGGCGGCGAGGGGGATTTCTGTGAAGGGGATGGCCATGGGGGGGCGATCGCCTTGGGGCTTAAGGATGAGGTAGGGTTTTCCTTTGGTGGGGGGATTGTCCCAATCCACGGGGCGATCAACGTTATCATCCCCCACTTGCAAGGTAATCCCAACTAACTCCCGTAGGGAAATGCTTTCCGGATTGATCACCCCTTGGCGGGTTGGCTTGCCCCAGGTGATCCGGTCTTCCTTTTGCCCCAAAACCGCATAAATGTCATATTTAGATTGATCAAATCCTTCGGCCCACCGTTGATAGGCCTCGACCTTGCGCCATTCATGCCAACCGGCCCAAGCCAGGCCGATAAACCCTGCCAACAGCGGCAACCACAATAAACCCCTTTCCATAATCTTCAGTGCTTGTATACTGCAATAGGCGATCGCGAAACTATGATCACTGTTCCCCTTGATACCATTCTCAGCCAAGCCTTAGCGGGGGAAGATCTCAGCCCTGATGCTGGGGTTGCTCTGCTCCAAGCGCAAGCACCGCAGGAGCTTGCGGCAATTCGCACCGTTGCTAATCGCCTCCGTCAACGTCAAGCGGGGGATACCGTTACCTATGTGGTCAATCGCAATCTCAACTTTACCAATATCTGCGAGCAACATTGTAGCTTCTGTGCCTTTCGTCGCGATGCCGATCAACCGGGGGCCTATTGGCTAACGCTGGAGACGATGGTGGCGAAGGTGGCGGATGGAGTGGCCCGGGGGGCGACGGAAATTTGTATGCAGGGGGGGCTAAATCCAGCGGCGCAGGTGAATGGATCGAGCCTGGCCTATTACTGCGAGATGGTGCGGGCGATTAAAGGGGCCTTTCCCCAGATTCATCTCCATGCCTTTTCCCCTCAAGAGGTGGAGTTTATCGCCCGTCAGGATGGGTTGAGTTATGCCCAAGTTTTGGCGCAATTGCAAAAAGCGGGGGTGGGTTCGCTGCCGGGGACGGCGGCGGAGGTGTTGAGCGATCGCCTCCGCCGCATTATCTGCCCGGAAAAGCTCAATAGCGCCACCTGGTTAGAAATTGTCAGCACCGCCCACCGCCTGGGGTTGCCCACCACCAGCACAATGCTCTGCGGCCATATTGAAACCCCTGAGGAGGCGATCGCCCACCTCGATCAACTCCGCCAACTGCAAATCACCGCCCAAACCTACCCCGCCCGGATTACCGAATTTATCGCCCTCCCCTTTGTGGGGGAACAGGCCCCCGCCCCCCTGCGCCATCGCGTCGGCCGGGATCAACCGGATTTAGGGGCAAGCTTGCACTTTATGGCCGTGGCGCGGATCTATTTAGGCAACTGGATCATCAACCATCAACCCAGTTGGGTGAAGTTGGGCCTAGAGGGGGCAACCCTGGCCCTCGATGGGGGTTGTAATGATCTCGGCGGCACATTAATGGAGGAGCATATCACCACGATGGCGGGGGCGAAGGGGGGAACCTGTTTAACCGTTGAGGAATTGCGGGGGGCGATCGCCACCTGCCACCGCCCCGCCCAGGAACGTACCACCCTTTACCAACCTGTTACCCCAGTTTTAACCCCGTCTTAACGATCCAGTGGGGGATTTTTCCCGTTACAATGCGGGGGAAATCCAGAATTTTTTCTGGCTTTTCCTCGGCTCATGTGTGGTAAAATCCTTCGCCTTGGTTCAGATCCCTCTGACCCCTGGACAAACTCACAGGACGACCCCAGCCTCATCGGTATATTCCCCTTGGACTCCTGCTATTCCCCCCATTCTCCTTCGATTTCTCCCCCATCGGATGCGATCGCCCGCCCGGCCCATCCGGTGGTGATTCGCACGGCGGTACGTCAGGATGTGCGAGCTTTAGCGGATGTCTTAACCGACAGCTTCCATCCCCCTGAGGGGTTAATGTTCTGGGTGCAGCCTTTTTTGCGGTTGGGGATCTATGAAGATTTGCGGGCCCGTTTGCGGGCGAATACCCCCCAATACCATTGTTTTACCGCCACCCTCGGCACCACAGGTTTAGTGATTGGTACGGTGGAAATTGCTGTCCGCCCTTTGTATTGGGGCGCTTATCAAGTGGACTATCCCTACATTTCCAACCTCGCTGTCCATCCCGATTACCGTCGTCGCGGTGTGGCGCGGCAATTGCTCCTCAACTGTGAACCCAAGGCCCTAGAGTGGGGGTTTCAGGCGATCTATCTCCATGTCTTAGACCGGAACCGACCAGCCCGCAAACTGTACAAAAGTTTGGGCTATCATACCGAGGAGAATTGGCCGGCCTCCGGCTTCCCGTTGTGGCAATCCCAACGGTTGTTATTGTATAAAACCCTGATGTCCCCACCGACCTAACCTCTTCCCCCTTGAGCGGCTCCATTGCATCATGATTCAAGGTTATTCTGCCACCGGCTCGGAGGCGCTCCGCGACAGCGCGATGATCGCCCCAGTTTTAGCCGATCTCCGCGCCCAGCGAGTGCTGATTGTCAACCAACGGCGACGCAATGGCCTGATTATTTACAAACCCCATCATGCGGAGTTTGCCGGGCCGGGGGCTGTGGTGGGGGGCCCCTTTGATACCGATGCGATGAGCATTCTACCTGTGGGGAATTGGTCGTTACTGCCCCCCACTGACCCGGATCAGCGGCAAAAAGCCTATTTAATGCGTCGCCAATGGGTGAAGTTATTTAAGCAGGTGACGGAAAACCCGATTCCCGTTCAACGGGTACAAACAATCCTCAATCAATTTGAAAACTGGTTTAATGTGGAAACTGTGGCGAAATTGCCCGATGAGGCGATCGCTGCTCTGGTGGGGGTTTTGCCGCAAACGGTGCAGAAGGTGCGGCAGATGGGGGAATGGTAGGGAGTGGGAAGTAGGGAGTGGGAAGTGGGAAGTGGGGAGTGGGAAGTGGGAAGTGGGAAGTAGGAAGTAGGGAGTGGGGGTTAGTCTTGCTGGTGGGGAGAATCGCTACAATAGGGCCAAGCAACCCTAATCCTTTCAGGGCAACGCAATTGAGGAGAATATGTTGAATAAAGTTGAAAAAACTGAGCAAGAGTGGAAGGCGCAACTCACGCCGGAGCAATTTAAGGTGACGCGCAAAAAAGGGACGGAGCGGGCGTTTACCGGCAAATACCACGACCACAAAGGCAAAGGGATCTATAAATGTGTCTGTTGTGGGACAGAACTGTTTGATTCAGACACAAAGTTTGATTCTGGCACAGGTTGGCCCAGCTTTTTTGCCCCCATTGCCCCGGATCATGTTACGGAAGAGAGCGATCGCACCCTGTTTATGGTGCGGACAGAGGTGCTCTGTGCCGGTTGTGGGGCGCATTTGGGTCATGTGTTTAACGATGGCCCCAAACCCACCGGCCAACGGTACTGCATGAACTCCGCTGCCCTCGATTTTGAAGCCCACTAAGGGATCCAGGCATTGCGTCAGAGTCGGGGAGATGCTACCGCCTGGGGAGGCTCAAGATCCCCAGGCGACAAGTTTCCAACATCAACTCTAGCCTCAATTTAAAGCATCAGGACAACAGCCCCGTATGGCGTAACAATGCCTCCGTTTGCGGTTCCCGCCCTCGGAAGGACTTAAACACCGTCATCGGCGGCACACTGCCCCCTAAACCCAGCACCGTTTCCCGGAACCGTTGCCCCACAGCTTGCACCGCTGCCTCATTCTCTAACCCCACCTCCTCAAAGGCGGCAAAGGCATCGGCACTTAACACTTCGGCCCATTTATAGCTGTAGTAGCCCGCTGCATAACCGCCAGAAAAGATATGGCCGAAAGCACAGAGGAAACTATCCTCCGGTAGGGGTGGGATCACCGTTGTGGTCGGGACAAGGCTCCAACGCAGATCTTGAGGGGTTTCTGTTCCTCCCGGTTGATAGCGGTGATGGAGGGCTAAATCGACGAGGCTGAAATGGAGTTGCCGCAACATTCCCATGCCGCTTTGATAGGTGCGGGCGGCGAGGAGTTTTTGATATTCGGCTTCCGGTAAGGGTGCGCCGGTTTGATAATGGTGGGCCATGGCAAAGAGGGTGGCGCGGTCATAACACCAATTTTCCATAAATTGGCTGGGCAGTTCCACCGCATCCCATTCCACATTGCGAATCCCTGCGGCTCCGGCATAGTCTACTTGGGTGAGCATATGCTGCAATCCATGGCCGAACTCATGGAACAGCGTCGTCACTTCGTCAAAGCTCATCAAACTGGGCTGATCATCGACGGGGGGCATTTGGTTACAGACCAGATAGGCGACGGGTAGGCGGGTTTTGCCGCCGATTTTGGCCCGGCCTACACAGTCATCCATCCAGGCCCCGCCCCGTTTTTCCGCTGGGCGGCTGTAGGGGTCAAGGTAAAAATAGGCCATGGGAGACCCGGCGTGATCGCGTACTTCAAAATAGCGAACATCGGGATGCCAGATGGGTGCTTGACCGTCAGCGGGGGCGATCGCCACTTTAAAAATCCGTTCCGCCAAATTAAGTAACCCCTTCAACACCTCCGGCAACGCAAAATAGGGGCGCAGGGCCTCACTATCGAGGTCGAATTTTTGCTGCCGTTGTTTTTCTGACCAATAGGCAATATCCCAGGGTTGCAGATTGGAGGTTTGGGCAAAGGCTTGGAGTTCTTGAAATTCCCGTTGGGCAGCGGGGTAACTGACTTGGCGGAGTTCCTCCAGTAAACTTTCCACCGCCGCCACTGAGGGGGCCATCTTCCGGGCCAGACTTAATTCGGCAAAACTGTTAAAGCCTAAAATCTGGGCTTTTTCTAATCGCAGGGCGAGAATCCGCTCGATTAGGGGGTTATTATCCCATTCCCCACTGGCGGCACGGGTGATATAGGCACGATAGACGGTTTCCCGCAGCTGGGGGCGATCGCCATATTTTAAAAACGGCCCAAAACTGGGAAAATCCAACGTCACCACCCAAGGGCCCGCTTCGGGGGTAGCCGTTGCATCCCCCTTTTGGCGGGCGGTTTGGGCGGCAAGACTGAGCCAACTGGCGGGTAAACCGGCTACTTCATCGGGTTGGGTCAGTTTAAGTTGAAAGGCTTTCGTGGCATCAAGGACATGGTTAGAAAAACGGGTGGAGAGTTCCGCCAGTTCTAAATCAATGGCGTTAAACCGTTCCTTGGGTTCGCCCGTCAGGCCCACGCCCGCCAGTTCCGCATCCCGCAAGGCAGCTTCAACGATCCGCTGTTGGCCAGGGGCTAATCCGTCCCAATCCGTCCCTTCCCGCAGGGCCTTAAAGGCTTGGTAAAGGGGTTGGCTTTGGCTGAGTTGACTACTAAATTGCACCAGTTTCGGCTCAACGGCTTCATAGGCGGCCCGCAATTCGGGGCTATTTTTCACCCCCATGAGATGACCGATCGCCCCCCATGTCCAGCCTAACCGTTCCTCTAGGGCGGTTAAGGGTTCCACGAGTCCCGCCCAGGTGGGGGTGACGGTGGTTTCTAATTCCCTTTGGGCGGTTTCCAGTTCGCTGAGGAGTTGGGTAACGGCGGGGACGACATGATCGGGGGTGATGGCGTTGAAGGGGGGGATGCCCTGGCCGATCAGGAGGGGATTATCGGAATGGGTCATGGGTGTTTGGGTTAGAGAAAAGTTGTTCAAGAAGCGATTATTAACTTTTCTTAATATAGCCTTTCCCTAGGGGAGATTTTCGCCCCGTTACTACAATGGGAGGGAATTGCGCCCCCTTTTCCCATGGCCCACCGCCCCATTTACCTTGACCACCACGCCACTACCCCCGTTGATCCGCAGGTTTTAGCGACCATGTTGCCCTACTTCACAGAAGCCTTTGGCAATCCCGCCAGTGGGGGCCATGCCTACGGATGGGAGGCGGAGGCAGCCGTGGAGAAAGCGCGGCGACAGATTGGGGAGGCCATCAATGCCCCCCCGGAATCGATCATTTTCACCAGCGGCGCAACGGAGGCCAATAACCTCGCCATTAAAGGCATAGCGGAAGCCTACATGGAGAAAGGCCGCCACATCATCACCGTTCAAACCGAACACCGCGCCATTCTCGACCCCTGCGCCTATCTGGCATCCCTCGGCTTTAGGATCACCTACTTGTCGGTACAGGAGGACGGCTTGATCAATTTAGAGGATCTCGCCGCTGCCATTCGCCCCGATACGATCCTCGTCTCGATCATGGCCGCCAACAATGAAATTGGCGTGGTTCAGCCCTTGGCAGCAATTGGCAAACTCTGCCATCAGCGGGGCGTAATCTTCCACACCGACGCGGCCCAGGCCCTCGGCAAAATTCCCCTGGATGTGGAAGCGATGCAGATTGATTTAATGTCCCTCACCGCCCATAAACTCTACGGCCCGAAAGGAATTGGGGCGCTTTATGTCCGAAAACGGAACCCTAGAGTTAACCTTGCCCCCCAACTCCACGGCGGCGGCCAGGAAGGGGGAATGCGATCGGGAACCCTCTACACGCCGCAAATTGTCGGGTTTGGGGCAGCGGTGATTTTAGGCATGGAACGATTAACCCCAGAAGCGCAACGGTTGGCGGCCTGGCGCGATCGCCTCTACGCCCAACTCCAACCCCTAGGGGGGATCACCCTCAACGGCCACCCCCACCACCGCCTAGCGGGGAACCTCAACATCACCATCGAGGGAGTTGATGGCCCAACCCTTTTGAACGAACTGCAACCCCACATCGCCCTTTCCTCCGGCTCCGCCTGCTCCAGCCATCCCCCCCGCCCCTCCCATGTCTTGCAGGCCTTGGGGCGCAATCCCGCCGAAGCCGCTGCCTCCCTAAGGTTGGGCTTAGGCCGAGGCACGACGGAAGCAGAAATAGAGGAGGCGATCGCCCACCTCCGCCACACCATCACCACCCTCCGCCAAAGTAACCCCAGCAAATCTGAACAAAAGCCAAAGGGATAGTCTATAATGCGATCGTGAACGTGCGTCCAAGCCCCCTGAATAATTCCGGGTTATCCAGAGGTTAAGGACGACGCAAAACCAGCAAGCTTTCCAGACAGTCAAGAGCACAGGCTCGGTCTCACCTGAAACTACTCCCAGTTGTCAATTTTTGGGAAAGCGGCTTGGGTAAAGCCGTTCAACCCTGGGTGAATCTAGGGCTTGCTGTTGAACACCGCGACGCTGCTCCGTTTCAGCCCAGGCCTGTTCAACCCAACCCTGCCATCATTGGCAATGTGTTGCAGCAAGTTCCCATTCCCAGCCCGTTGTGGCCGTTGCCAGGGAATGTGAGCACGAAACCATCCACTGGTCTTCCTGATCCTTGAAACGTGAACAAACCTTGTGATTCTCTCAACATCGCTTTGGGCGCGAGTCGCCAGCGACTGGGATATTGCGAAAATTTTCACCATCCATGTTGACCTTGGAGAAACCATCAAGATTCTGTTGAGTTTTTAGGATTATGGCCAACCCGATTCACGGGTTTAATGGTTGTGTTTTGGCTTTGCTAAATATTCCCGGACACGATTCTCTGGATTGAATCAGCATTGATTTCCTCCCCCATTGCCGAACGCATTTTTTCAAACCCGCGTTGTTCTCTCTGAACAATTCAACGCCCCTTGAGGAAATTTGGTGATTATCTCCATGGGATTCGTGATCTTACTTGGTTATTTGGTTCATTTTGCCCCCGCTGTGATTTTTCCGGGGATATTTTCCCAAAAAATCCCATTTTTTTCTCTCGCTCATCCTCGTTAGATTCTGAAAGCCGGCTCAGAGCCGATGTCTGCCAGATTCCGCGAGCAGCATTAAACGTTTCGAGGAGCTTGCATGCCTAAGCAGATTATTATTGCCGAACAACATCAAATAGCGGCTGTTTTTAGCGAAGATCAAATTCAAGAATTGGTGGTGTCCACCGGAACCCAACAGGTTAGCGATATCTATGTCGGGACGGTGGAAAATGTCTTACCGGGCATTGACGCGGCCTTCGTCAATATTGGCGATAGTGAACGGAACGGCTTTATGCACGTTACCGATTTGGGGCCGTTGCGCCTGCGACGGAGTGCAGCGGCCATTACCGAACTATTGGCCCCCCAGCAGAAGGTTCTCGTTCAGGTGATGAAGGAGCCAACGGGGAATAAAGGCCCCCGTTTAACAGGCAATATCAGCCTGCCGGGCCGTTTTCTCGTCCTTATCCCCTACGGCCGAGGGGTGAATTTGTCCCGCCGCATCGAAAGTGAAGCGGAACGGAGTCGGTTGCGGGCCTTGGCGGTGCTGATTAAACCGGCGGGGATGGGGATTTTAGTCCGCACGGAAGCCGAGGGCAAAGATGAAGATGCGATCATTGAAGATTTAGATTACCTGCTCAAGCAGTGGGAATCGATCCAACTTCAGGCCAACTCTGCCCGGCCGCCGATGTTGCTTAACCGCGATGATGATTTTATCCAGCGGGTGCTGCGGGATATCTACACGGCGGATGTGAACCGGATTGTTGTGGATTCGGCTTCGGCAGTGAAGCGGGTTAAACAGCATTTGATGAATTGGAGTGGAGGCAAGTCCCCCGAAGGGGTTTTAATTGACCATCATCGCGATCGCCTCCCCATTTTGGACTATTTCCGCGTCAACGCCGCGATCCGCGAAGCCCTCAAGCCCCGTGTCGATCTGCCTTCTGGGGGGTACATCATCATCGAACCCACCGAAGCCCTAACGGTGATTGATGTCAACTCCGGCTCCTTTACCCGTTCTGCCACTTCACGGGAAACGGTGCTCTGGACGAACTACGAAGCCGCCACGGAAATTGCCCGCCAGATGCGCCTGCGCAATGTGGCCGGTGTGATTGTGGTGGACTTCATTGATATGGATTCCCGCCGGGATCAGTTGGCCCTGTTGGAGCATTTCACCAAATGCCTGGCCGCTGACAAAGCCCGTCCCCAAATTGCCCAACTCTCGGAACTGGGCTTAGTGGAGTTGACCCGTAAACGTCAGGGGCAAAACCTCTATGAACTGTTTGGGGAAGAATGCCCCCACTGTGGTGGCTTGGGCCATTTAGCCCGCCTACCGGGGGAAGCCGATAACAGCCCCCTCGAACGCCTCACCCCGACGGTTTCCGCCACCCCCACCACGGTAAGCAAAACCCCACGCATTTTAGAACGGAAGGAGGAAGAGCCGGAGGTTAGTTTTGAGCCGGAAGAAACGCCCCTGGATCTGATCAACCATCCCAGCTACCAAGACCCCGGCGGCAACAATAACCGTCGTCGCCGTCGCCGTCGCCTCGGTGAAAATGAAACCAGCCTGAACACCACCAGTAAACACAAACCTCGCCTCAGTGGCCGTAATGGGGAGTTGGAGAAAGAACCCAATGTGGCTGTGACGGCGGAGCGATCGCCCCTGAAGGAGGAGCCGGAGGTGATGGGGACCCTATCGCGGATTAGCGGACAACGCACAGACAAACTGAGGACATCCCCTGAGCCGGAGAGTCGTGAAAATCTCCGGGCCAGTGAGAGCACACCGCCGGGTTCTCGGCGAGTATCGCGCCGTGAGCATACGCCGATGGAAAAAATCACAGTGCCGATGACTCCCTTGGAACAGGAGCTTTATGCTCTGATGGGGATCTCGCCTTTGGTGCGGGTTGAGCGGGAGGTCAAAGATCCTAAATCGGTGTTGGTTTCGGTGACGGATGTCCCAGTGGATGATGTGGAGAAGGTGGAGAAGGTGGAAGTGCGGTTTACACCCGTGTCAACATCTAACCCGATTCGCGATAGCGTGCCGATTCGTGATAGCGTGCCGATTCGCGATAGCGTGCCGATTCGCGATAGCGTGCCGATTCGCGATAGCGTACCCATCAAAACGGTCAGCAGCGAGCAGACCCCAAAGGCTGAACCCGAACCCCTACCGGAAATGCCACCGGAACCAAAGTTGGTGTTAGCGAATCCGGAGCCGGCAAAGCCTGAGCCAGAGGTGGTCACGCCGAAACCTCAGAAAAAGATCATTGAGCCAGAAATTTCTGATGTCACGGCTAATCGTCGCCGTCGTCGTCGGTCTTCGGCCCAGATTTCCTAATGTCGTCTCAATCCCACCGGATTGCTGGGGTGGATGAGGTGGGGCGGGGGGCTTGGTGGGGGCCGGTAGTGGCGGCAGCGGTGCTGATCACGCCGGCCCAGGGGGAACAGTTACGGGTGTTGGGGGTGCGGGATAGTAAGCAGTTGTCGCCCCAGGGGCGATCGCACCTTGCCCCCCTCATCCCCACCCTGGCCCTCGATGTGCAAATTGCCTACGCCACCCCTCGCACCATTGACCGCTGCAATATCCGCCAAGCTTCCTTGGGGGCAATGGCAAGGGCCATTGATCGCCTCCACCCTCGCCCCGATCATTGTTTTGTGGATGGCCGGGATCTGTTGCCAGATTTGGAGATTCCGCAAACGGCGTTGATTAAGGGGGATCAGCAGGAGGTGGCGATCGCCGCCGCCAGTATTATCGCCAAAGTTTGGCGCGATACCCTTTGTATGCGTTTAGATCGCCATTATCCCGGCTATGGTTTTGCCGCCCATAAGGGCTATGGTACAGCCCAACACCGGGAAGCCTTGGCCCGATTCGGTCTAACCCCCTTGCATCGTCGTTCCTTTCGCCCCTGTCGCGAGATGAGGCAAGAGTAACGAATGGATGGGTGTAGGGGCGCAAAAATTAAACCTTTCGCCCCTACCATTGGGTGAAAGGTTTTAGGGCGAAAGGTTTTTGTGCCTCCGGCAGGCTTACGCCAACGCCCCTACCATTATTCCCGGCTCACGCCATCCTCCCGCGCCGCTTTCGTCACCGCTGCGGCTACAGCGATCGCCACCCGATCATCAAACACTGAGGGAATAATATGTTCCGCGCTCACCTCCTGGGGGGGAATCAGGGAAGCGATCGCACTGGCCGCCTCTAAGCACATCCGGCTCGTAATTTCCTTAGCCCGACAGTCTAAGGCCCCTCGGAAAATACCGGGGAAGGCGAGGACGTTGTTAATTTGGTTGGGGTAGTCACTGCGGCCTGTGGCCATCACCGCCACCATGTCCCGCACCAATTCCGGTTGGATTTCGGGGATGGGGTTGGCCATTGCAAAGATAATCGGGTCGGGGTTCATCGCCTTGACCATTTCCGGCGTGAGGACTCCCGGCACACTTAAGCCCACAAACACATCAGCCCCTTCGAGGGCGGTGGCTAATGTGCCTTGGGTCTCTACGACAAACTCGGCTTTTTCTGGGGTGAGATCAGTGCGATCGCCCGATAAAATCCCCGCCGAATCACACATCAACAGCGTTTTTGCCCCCGCCATCCGAATTAAACGCGCTACCGCCACACCGGCCGCCCCTGCCCCATTGAAAACAATTTTCACCTCATCCATAGGTTTTTTCACCACCTTGAGGGCGTTATAGAGGGCCGCTAAGGTGACGATCGCCGTGCCATGTTGATCATCATGGAAAACGGGAATATCCAATTCTGCCCGCAGGCGTTTTTCAATTTCAAAACAACGGGGGGAGCTAATATCTTCCAAATTGATCCCGCCAAACACCGGGGCGATATGCTTCACGGTTTGAATAATCTCCTCGGTGTCCTGCGTTGCGAGGCAAATGGGAAAGGCATCCACGCCCCCAAATTCTTTAAACAGCAACGCTTTCCCCTCCATCACCGGCAAAGCCGCCTCTGGCCCCAAATTCCCCAGCCCTAAAACAGCACTCCCATCACTAACAATCGCCACCATATTACTCTTCACCGTCAGGGCAAACACTTGAGGGGGATCAGCGGCGATCGCCTTACAAATCCGCCCCACCCCAGGGGTATAGGCCATGGCCAGACTGGATTGATCCGTTAAACTAATCCGCCCTTGCACCGTAATTTTGCCGCCGCGATGGAGGTCGAAGGTGCGATCAAACACCTTTAAAACGGTAATTTCATCCAAGGCCTTAATCGCCGCCACAATCTGATCGGCATGATCAGTGCTAGAGGCATCGACGACAAACTCCCGAATCGAACGGGTACGGTTTTGGTCAACAAGATGAATGTGGCCAATATTGCCCCCAATGGTGGCGATCGCATTGGTCACTGCCGCCAGTCGGCCGGGTTGGTTCGCGAGTTCGACCTGAATCGTGAGACTAAAGCTAGGGTTCGGGGTCAGTTGCGTCATGAGAGAAAATAGAGGTTCCTGAGCAGACAAAGTTTGATTATCACCCAAACCTCTCTGCTGAACGGTAGAATCTAAGACTTTTTTCCAACCCGCTGCCCCTTAGCCCTCAGGATTGCCCTGGTCAGAACCGTGGGGGTCTGGGATAGGCTCTAGGGGTTCCGGTTCCGGTTCCGTGGCAATGGGTGGGGGCGTAGGCGTGGGGGTCGGGGTCGGGGTCGGG
>NZ_JAYGHW010000070.1:0-41047 GCF_034932185.1 Spirulina sp. CCNP1310
TTTGAACTCAAGTACAATCATTCTCTTATGCTAGCATATCTGGCGTAAGAATGCGGCTAAAGCCGCCGTTGCTTTTCATCCCTGGGTTAAAACCGCATTGCTCTCAAGCTATCGGGATATTCCGTAAGCAACGCAGTCAAGATCGGCTCCAAAGGCAAAACCTCCCCCACGATAGGGGGGAAGTTTAAGGCAGCAGCGGCTCACGCCCAGAGATTTCCACCCGGTTAGCCGCCACAGTTCTACAACAACAACCTAGTGGAGTTGGATGTATTTGGGTTGATCAAACATATGTACTGTGTCCACAAAGCGAGCGGTTTTGGTTTCGCTGGAGATCACCAAGCTTTGCGTCCGCGCTCCGCCATGGAACAAACGCACACCATTCATCAATGTGCCAGGGGTAATGCCGCAGGCGGCAAACAGAACGGTTTCGCCAGAAGCGAGTTCATCCGCATCGTAAACCCGGTCAATATCGGTAATGCCCATTTCATTGAGGCGGGCAATATTGCCTTCCTTGCTTTCACCGATTAAGCCGGTTTTGACCACTTCGGGATCATAGATCAGTTGTCCCTGGAAGTGTCCACCAAGGCAGCGCATCGCCGCCGCAGAAATCACCCCTTCGGGAGCCGCCCCAATCCCCATCAGGGCATGAATGTTGGTTCCCGCAAAGGCACAGGAGAGAGCAGCGGAAACATCCCCATCACTGATCAGCCGCACCCGCGCCCCAGCGGTGCGAATTTCATTGATCAAGTCTTTATGGCGGGAGCGATCCATGACCACCACCACCAATTCTTCAATGGAGCGATCGAGGCATTCTGAGATAATTTGCAGGTTTTGAGTGGCGGTTTTATTAATATCAACGTGGTTTTTCGCGGCCGGCGGTGCAGCGAGTTTTTTCATATAAAAGTCGGGAGCCGCAAACAGGCCACCTTTTTCAGAAATAGCCAGGACTGCCATGGAGCCAGGCTGACCATAGGCCACTAAGTTGGTTCCTTCGCAAGGATCAACGGCAATATCAATTTCAATCAGTTCTTGGAGGTTGCAAACCTGGTCGGCATTTTCCTGGGTACAGATCCCCACTTCTTCGCCAATGTAGAGCATGGGGGCATCATCCCGTTCCCCTTCCCCAATCACGATGCGACCGCGCATATGAATTTTATTCATCCGGTTGCGCATTGCTTCTACCGCCACTTCATCCGCGATATCCTTTTCCCCTTTCCCCATCCATTTCGCAGAAGCAAGGGCAGCTTGTTCAACAACTTCAATAATTTCTAATCCCAGGGTGCTTTCCACAGATCTATTCCTCGTATGTTTAAAACCATTCCGGGGCAACGTTTTGATGCCAAGGAAAAGTCTATCACCAAGGGGGATCCCCAAGGGGATCAATTAAAAAAGCCGACGATCGCGATCGTCGGCTTTGCTCCATTTTAAGGCCGTGGCTTTAGCCTAGAACAAACCCAAAGTTAAGGACTTGTCAATGGGCATTAATGCTCCAGCACCGAGCCAAAGGGTGACAACCGTCCCAAACAGGAAAACGGCGGTAGCCACTGGGCGGCGGAAGGGGTTTTGAAACTTGTTGACGTTTTCAATAAACGGCACCAACATCAAACCAGCGGGAATCGCGCCTTGGGCAACGATGCCGAGGAGTTTATTGGGAACCACCCGCAAAATTTGGAAGGTGGGGTATAAATACCATTCCGGCAAAATTTCCAAGGGGGTGGCAAAGGGGTTCGCCGGTTCTCCCACCATGGCGGGGTCAAGGACAGCTAAACCGATGGTGAGGGCAATCGTCCCCATGATCACAATCGGGAACGTGTAGAGTAGGTCGTTGGGCCAAGCTGGCTCACCGTAGTAGTTATGACCCATGCCATTGGCCAGTTTGGCCAACAGTTTGGGGTCACTTAAGTCAGGCTTTTTGAGTGTGGACATTGTATTGAGGTTCTCCTATGGTCGATCTCTGGAATTCAGCAAGGGGGATCAATCAAGATGGGTCTATTCTAGGCGATCGCCTTAGAGGGGGCCAGAAATCCCTTGTTTACGAATCATCAAGAAGTGCGCCAGCATGAACACTGCAATCATCCAGGGCAACACAAAGGTATGGAGGCTATAGAAACGGGTGAGGGTAGCTTGACCCACGGAAACACCACCACGCATTAGTTCCACCAGTTGATCTCCCACGACGGGAATCGCAGCAGGCACACCAGAAACGATGTTCACCGCCCAGTAACCCACTTGATCCCAAGGCAGGGAATAGCCGGTTACACCAAAGGAAACCGTTAATACGGCCATCACCACACCAGTAATCCAGGTGAGTTCACGGGGACGCTTGAAACCGCCGGTGAGGTAAACCCGGAAAACGTGAAGAATCATCATCAGCACCATCATGCTGGCAGACCAGCGATGGACGGAGCGGATCAACCAACCGAAGTTAACCTCGGTCATCAGGTATTGCACAGAGTTGAAGGCTTCTGTCACCGTCGGGCGGTAATAGAAGGTCATGGCAAAGCCGGTGGCAAATTGGATCAGGAAGCAAACCAGGGTAACGCCGCCGAGGCAATAGAAGATATTGACATGGGGGGGAACGTACTTACTGGAAATGTCATCAGAGATGGCTTGAATCTCAAGACGCTCCTGAAACCATTGGTATGCTTTGGATTCAGTAACTTGCTTTGTAAACATTGAGCTTGAATTCAGTGGGGTAAAAGAGGGATAGTGATGAGATGCGTTCCAGATCTCCGAACAGGGATGAATTAGAAGATGGCTGGGAGTCTAAACCAAGGTTGAAGATACATCTCTTCTCTTAAAGAATGTACCATAGCCCGTTAAAACGGGGGGAGCAAACCCGATGATAGAGGGTAGAGATTTGCAGTTGTTGGCCAGGAATGTCCGGAATGATCAACGCAGCCGCTGGGGCGGGTTGCTCAAGCTGGCCTTGATTTTGGTGGTGATGGTTTGGGGTTGGCTTGGGCCGGTGGACGTGGCCCAGGCGTTTTCCGAAGACCAGAAGATTTTTTTACAGGCTTGGCGGATTGTCAATCAGGCTTATTTGGATGACAGTTTCAACCACCAAAATTGGTGGCGGTTGCGTCAGGACTATTTACAGCGGCCCTTGGCGGATCGGGAGGCGGCCTATGGGGCGATTGAGGAGATGTTGGCCACCCTTGATGATCCCTTTACGCGGCTGTTGCGGCCGGAACAGTACCGCAGTTTGCAGGTGAGCACAACAGGGGCATTGTCGGGGGTGGGGTTGCAGATTGATTTGAACCCGAATACCCATGATTTAGAAGTGGTGGCCCCTATTCCTGGCTCTCCGGCGGAGCAGGCGGGGATTTTGGGGGGCGATCGCATTCTCCAAATCGATGGCCAGGATACTGCCCCCCTACCCCTGGAGGCGGCGGCGCAATTGATGCGGGGGCCCCAGGGGACGCGGGTCACTTTAACGATCCAGCGACCGAAACCGGAGGCGATCCATAAATTTGAATTGGTGCGCGATCGCATTGCCCTCAATCCCGTTGTCGCCCAACTGGATCGCCAAAATCCTCAATTTCCCATCGGCTATCTCCGGCTAGCCCAATTCAGTGCCAATGCCCGCGCTGAATTGGCCCAAGGGATGGTCAATCTGGAAAACCAGGGGGCCAAAGGCTACATTTTGGATCTGCGCAACAATCCAGGGGGATTGCTCCAAGCGGGGATTGATATTGCGGGCCTCTGGCTTGATGACGGCACGATTGTTTACACCGTTAACCGTCAGGGGATGTTGGATAGTTTTGATGCCCCTCACCATGCTCTTACCACGGCTCCTTTAGTGGTGTTGGTGAATCAGGGTACAGCGAGCGCCAGCGAAATTTTAGCCGGGGCGTTGCAGGACAATGGCCGGGCGGTGTTGGTAGGGGAGCGTACCTTTGGCAAGGGCCTGATTCAATCCCTGTTTGAACTGCCCGATGATTCTGGTTTGGCGGTGACAGTGGCGAAGTATGAAACCCCCAATCACCACGATATTCACCGTTTGGGGATTTTGCCCGATCAGGTGGTTCCCCAAGACCCCATTACCCTAGAGCAGGTGGGAACGGCGGTAGATCGGCAATATCAAGCGGCGGTACAGGCTCTAATTGCGGGCTAATTTGGCATTTAGCGCAACGTAGGGGCGCAAAATTTTAATTTTAAATTTCGCCCCCACACCAATGAACGCAATAACCAGATTCCCGATCAAGTTTCTTGACACTCCCATTCCCTGTTCCCCCTTCCCCCCTTTTTGCGCTAAATTCTGAAAAATTTGCAACCGGGAGAGCAATGGAGAATGAGCGATCGCCAGCCCTTGGGGAATTTAAATTTAAGAGATTTGACCGCTGATCAAGCCTTTGAATTGGGGCAAAAGGCCTTTGAGCAGGAACAATACGCCGTAAGCATTACCCTGTTTGAGGTGGCTCTAGCCCGCAGTTATGCCGCCTCCCGTCGGGGGGGTGAGATTCAACTGTGGTTAGTGAATGCCCACCAGAGTAAGGGAGATCTGAAAACCGCTCTGGCCTTGTGTGAATCCCTCCTGCTCCACCCCTCCCCCTTTACCCGCCAACAGGCCCAAAACCTGCTCTACATCCTCAAAGCTCCGGTTTTGCAACGTCCTAAGGAATGGCTCACGGAAATTCCTGATTTAAGCCAGTTGGGGGAGAGTAAGCGGCGCGATCGCTATGTTCCCCCGAAAACTGACCCCGATCGCACCCCAAAACCCAAAGCCGTGATTGAGGATATTGATCTCAGCCAAGTGAATACGGAAGACAATCAATTTGTCGGGGTGGCCTTGGGGGCGATCGCCCTTCTTTTCCTTGGCCTTTGGCTATGGCATTAAGTTCACGGCAAACACAATGGCGAGGATCCTGTGGTTGTTAAGAAAGCTTTACAGTGCTTTGAAATTTGGGTAAAACTCTGAACCTGTCAGGGTTTTAAGCTTGGGGGAAGGAACAATAATCCCCCATTGCCCTGCCTAAAGAAATCCCTTCACAACTTTTTCACAGCTTGTTTTTAAAGTGTGAACCATGATCTTCATCATGAGGTTTGCGTCATGGATCCAGCCATCAACAACTACCAAATCCACCAACGGCTCCAACGGCTTGAATTCCTTCATGGCCTCTACCAACAGATTGATCATATTCATCACATCACGGATGAAGAAGTTCGCCTCCTCCAAGAACTACGCCACGATCGCGATTTAAACGAGGAGCGACAAGCGATGATCGACCGTATTTTTTACCACCTCCGCCGCAAACAGCGCCATGAGAGAAACCGTCAACGGCAATGTGTGGCCTAATCCCCTTTAAGACCGCAATTTTGCGGCATTGTAGAGGTCTTTAAACCGTTGTTGCCGAACGTAGTGATCGACAATCGGCTCAGGATAACCGAGGGCTTGGCGTTCCAACGGGGTAATTTTGCCGGTCACTAAGGGTTCAGGATCCAGCGATCGCAATTCCTCCACCCATTCACGAATATATTCCCCCTCGGGATCAAACTTTTGGGTTTGGGTTTTGGGGTTAAAAATGCGTAGAGGGCGGGGATCCATACCGCTGGAGGCGCTCCATTGCCAGCCGCCATTATTGGAGGCTAAATCCCCATCCACCAAACGCTGCATAAAATACCGCTCTCCCCAACGCCAATCAATAATCAGGTCTTTGGTGAGGAAACTGGCGACGATCATCCGACAACGGTTGTGCATCCAGCCGGTTTGATTGAGTTCCCGCATCGCCGCATCAATAATCGGGTAGCCGGTGCGCCCCTCACACCAAGCGGTAAATAAATCCGGGTCATTTTCCCAGGGGAAATCTTGAAAGATGGGGCGATAGGGGCCTTCGGCAAGGGCAGGAAAATGATAGAGGGCGTGTTGATAGAACTCCCGCCAAGCTAGTTCCTGTTGCCAAGTTTCGATATTTTGGCGCAGTTCATCGGAGTTGGCCCCGGCGGCGGTGAGGTGGGCGGCCTGCCAAACGGTACGGATGCCGATGGCCCCAAACTTCAAGGCAGGGCTGAGTTGGGAGGTTCCGAAGCGGCTGGGATGGTTGCGGTCTTCGGCATATTGACTGAGGGCGCGATCGCAAAATGCCCCAAGGCGTTGGCTTGCCGCATCTTCCCCCGGTTCGAGGACAAAGCCATTGTGCCAATCAAACCCCAAATCCGCAACGGTGGGTAGGGGGATTGTGCCTTGGGCGGCGGCGATCGCCCTTTCCTCCTCCGTTAACCCCTGCAAATCCGTCACCGGAGGATAGGGGGCTGCTTTCGGTTGTTCCCGCCAATTTTTCCAAAAGGGGCTAAACACCGTGTAGGGCGTTCCTGATTGGGTCTGGACTTGCGCCGGGGTGCAGAGCAATTGATCCCAACGGGTTTGGACGGTAATCTGTGCCGCTTCCAGGGCAGCGGCAACGGTGCGATCGCGCTCCTGGGCGTAGGGTTCCACATCGGCGCTCCAAAACACCTGATCCACCTTCAACGCCTTGGCCAGATCCACCAAAGCCGTTTGGGGCGTACCCTGGAGAAACAGCAATCTGCTGCCTTGGGCTTGATATTTCGCCGCTAATTCCGCTAAACAGCCGATTAAATAGGCCACCCGCGCCGGGGCCACCTCCTGATTATTCAACAAAGCCGGGTCAAAACAGAAGACCCCGACAATCCGGGGGCTAATCTGGCGGGCAGCATGGAGGGTACGGTGGTCGCTGAAGCGCAGGTCGCGACGATGCCAACATAAAATCAACGGGGAAGAATCGCTCAAAATCTCTATTTCATCGATGGAGGGGTGATCTTGATCCTAGCCCAGAAGGGGAACCCTAGGGGATTAAGCCTCTGGTCTGTCCTGATCCTGTTGCCGAGGGCCAACGCTGAAATCCCCGCCAAAAGCAATGCCCCAGCAGAGCTAGGGCATCACAGCGGTTAAACCCGTTTTAATCCAACTTGGCTCAAGTTCCCACAGTCCAGGAGTTGATATATTCCTCTTGGTCGGCGGTGAGGCTGTCGATGGTGATCCCCATCGCCGCTAATTTGAGGCGGGCAATTTCCTGATCCACTTCAACGGGGATCGAGTGAATGCCTGGTTCTAAATTGCCTTTGTTTTTCACCAGATATTCACAGGCCATCGCTTGGTTGGCAAAGCTCATGTCCATCACGGCGCTGGGGTGGCCCTCAGCGGCGGCTAAGTTGATGAGGCGACCTTCGCCTAAGACGATCACCGATTTGCCGCTGGGAAGTTTGTATTCCTGGGTGAAGTTGCGAGCTTCCCGGACTTCCGTTGCCGTTGCACCCAAACTGGTCAGGTCAATTTCTAAATCAAAGTGACCAGAGTTACACACCATCGCCCCATCTTTCATGACATCGAAATGTTCAGGACGGATGACGTGCTTATTCCCCGTGACGGTGATAAAGATGTCCCCTTGGGGGGCAGCTTCGGCCATGGGCATGACGCGGAAACCATCCATGACGGCTTCAATGGCCCGGGTGGGGTTAATTTCCGTGACGATGACGTTGGCTCCCATGCCTTTGGCCCGCATCGCTACGCCTTTGCCACACCAGCCATAACCGGCAACAACAATATTTTTCCCAGCGAGGAGGATGTTGGTGGCTCGAACTACACCGTCGAGGGTGGATTGGCCCGTGCCGTAGCGGTTATCAAAAAAGTGTTTGGTGTCGGCATCGTTGACATTAACAGCGGGGAACGTCAGCACGCCATCGCGGAACATGGCCATGAGGCGGACAATGCCGGTGGTGGTTTCTTCGGTGGTGCCGATGATTTCGCTGATTTGGTCTTGGCGTTCTTTGATCAACGTGGCGGTGACATCGCTGCCGTCATCGATGATGATGTTGGGGCGATGGTCGAGGGCAATTTGCACATGGCGGTGATAGGTGGCGTTGTCTTCGCCTTTGAAGGCAAAGACGGGGATGCCATAATCCACGACGAGGCTAGCGGCCACATCATCTTGAGTGGAGAGGGGGTTACTGGCAATCAGGATCGCGTCGGCTCCGGCATTTTTGAGGGCGATCGCCAAGTGGGCAGTTTCGGTGGTGACGTGGCAGCAGGCGACCAAGCGAATCCCGGCCAGGGGCTTTTCTTTCGCAAACCGTTCTTGAATTTGGCGCAGAACTGGCATTTCGCGCCCTGCCCATTCAATGCGCTTTTTCCCTTGGGGGGCTAAGGCAATATCTTTAATTTCGTATTCAGGCTTAGTTAGGGTGGCAGTCATTAAATTTACAAAAAATCGTTGGGTGCTCTGCTGATTCTAACCAAAAATTGTCCCCTTGCCTGTAGCACCTCAGCAATTCCCCAGGGGTGGATATCATAAATGTATCCTCAATCAGACAATGGGAACCATGGTACAAACCCCCATCTCTCCCCAACGCCTCTACCCCGAATCCGATGGCAAACCGATGGCCGAGAATACGCTGCAATATCGTTGGATTGTCCGTTTAGTCAGCAATCTTAAACATCGTTTTGCGGATCAGCAGGTTTTCGTGGCGGGGGATCTGCTCTGGTATCCCGTGCCGGTGGAGCGGCCGCCGGCCCCCTGTCAGGCCCCTGATGTGATGGTGGTTTTGGGCCGTCCTGATGGCGTTCGCGAAGCGTCTCCGCAGGAGAATCGCGGTAGCTATAAACAATGGGAGGAGGAAAATATCCCCCCGCAAGTGGTGTTTGAAATCCTCTCCCCCAGTAATAGTGTTAGTGAAATGGCGGGGAAACAGCGGTTTTATGAACAGTATGGTGTGTTGGAGACGTTTTTTTATGATCCGGATTCCCAAGATTTTTGGGGCTTTCATCGGGAGACAGCCCAAGCTCCCTTGACGTTGATTACGCCCCTCCATTTACCTTGGACTTCCCCCCTTTTAGGGGTGCGCTTTGAATTTGCCGCCGATGGGTTAGCCCTCTATCATCCCGATGGGGAATTGTTTAAGGAGCCGACGGCGTTGTTTGTGGAGCGGGATCAGGCCCAACGGGAGCGCGATCGCGCTCAACGGGAAAGGGATCAGGCCCAGACGGAAAGGGATCGCGCCTTTGCCAAACTGCGAGAATTAGGTATTGATCCCGCAACCCTTTGAGGGTTTAAAAACATCCTCAAAGTCCCTATATTTAACGAATTGTCTGCACCGTTAACACCTGGGGCGGGGAGGCATCGGGGGGATAGGCAAAATCCACCTGCACCCGCCGGGAACCGCCAGAGGGTAACGTGATCGTCGCTAAGGGTTCCCCTTTTTGGCCGCGACGGTGAATGATGTGGTAGAAGCGGTTTTGAGGGCGGCCCCCATCATCCTCATAACGGATTTGCACCGTGCCTCGGAAAAATACCGGGCGGGGCAAGGGGTCAAAAAACCGCAGGCCATTGCTGAAATCATCCTGTTTAATCGGCGTTTCCAGAGCCACCGTCACGGTACGGGGTTGGTTCGTGGGGTTATGGAGGGGCAGATCAAGGCTGTATTGAATACCATAGTTGCCATGGGCATGGTAGGCCGTATCGGGATAGCGCACCACCATTTCCGCACTTTGCACCTGGCCCGTCCCCATTCGCCCCCGATGCAACAGGCTTAACCCATAGGAAATCGCCCCCCCTACCGGCGGAACGGCTAGGTTAGCACTCCCCTCATCGGTTAACTGGGCCCGCCATTGGGAACCTAGGGCCACCCCCGCCACCCGACCATAGAAAAAGGGGCCATCCACCTGATCCGGGGGAGTGGCGGCGCGATCGCGCGGCCCCGCCACATCACTATTGAGCAATAAATTCCGCCATTCCGTTAAATTGGGGGGCCGCTCTCCCCCTTGGCCATCGGGGGGGGCAAATTGGGCCAAGCTAGCCAGATAAAGGGGGCCATTGCTATTCATGCGGATATAGGTCGATCGCCCATTTAACGGCGGCTCCAATTCCCGCACCGGAATCGGCACATTGAGCAGCAATTGATATTGTCGGGGCCGCACCAACACCCGTAGGGGTAAAGAAGATTGCAACCGCCCCCGAATTAAATCACTCATCACCCGACTTCCCGGCCCGGCAAAAACCTGACCATGGGGATTTTCCACAAAGGGGGCCATTTCCCGAAAAGGGGCATCGGGCTGGCTGAGATAGCTAGCCCCGGTGAGGAAATCAACAAAAATGGGCTGATCCGTGGGGTTATAGGCTAGGACGGCCATATAGAGCGTGCGCAGATCTTCCGGATCATCAGCGCGGGCGATGTGGTGGGCAAAGATATCAAACCGACCCGGAGCGAAACGGTAGTTTAAATGGGCGCTGGGGTGGGCCTTGCCTTCCCCTGGGAATGTGGAGAGTAAAATTCCGGGTTGGAGGACTAATTCCGGGCTGTTGCTGTTGAAAACCGGGACTTGATCCAAGCCATTGGGGAGGGGACGAACGGGGGGCTGCGATCGCAGCACTTCCTGCGGTTCCCCAGGCGTAGCTTGGGCAATCAGGGCCGGTGGAGGCGTGAGGAGGCTCAATAGCATCATGGGTATAACCAAAAATAAAGGTTTATTTTAAAGGGGCGATCCGCGATAGCGCACCTATCGCCCTCTAACCGGGAGGGAGTGGGCAGATTTGTGAATGGATCAGTGGGATCAAAGGGAGAACTCCAAAGCCTCACACCCCTGCCTGTCTTTCGCTATGCTCAACTCATTGCCAACCATTGAGAAAATTCCATGACTGCTGCAAACTTCACCTGTCCCATCCCCATCGAACAATATCCTACCGTTCTCCTCGCCCACGGGGGCGGCGGCAAACTGATGCAGCAATTGATTACCCAAATGTTTGCCCCCACCTTCACCGTCGCCGGGCAAAACCCCACTCAACATGACTCCGCTGCCCTGAGAATGCCCCCCGGCCGTATTGCCTTCACCACCGATTCCTATGTAATCCAACCCCTATTTTTTCCCGGCGGTGATATCGGTTCCCTGGCCATCCATGGCACAGTTAATGATCTCGCCATGAGCGGAGCGCGGCCCCTTTACCTCAGCGTCGGGTTCATCCTTGAAGAAGGGCTACCGATGAAAACCCTCTGGTATATCGTTCAGTCGATGCAGCGGGCGGCCCGGCGGGCTGGCGTGCGCATCGTCACCGGGGATACAAAAGTGGTGGATCGGGGCAAAGGGGATGGTATTTTCATCAATACCAGCGGTGTAGGCGTGATTGAACATCCCTACGACATTGGCCCCAGTAGTGTTTGCCCTGGGGATGCCATTTTACTCAGTGGCGATCTGGGTCGCCATGGCATTGCGATCATGGCCAAGCGGGAGGGGTTGAATTTTGAAACGACGATTAAAAGTGATTCCGCCCCCGTCCATGAGCCGGTGTTGAGCCTCCTTAAGGCCGGTGTTGAGATTCATTGCCTGCGGGATTTAACGCGGGGAGGGTTGGGCAGTGCCTTAAATGAAATTGCCGCTGGGGCCGGTGTGGCGATCCAAGTGGAGGAAGCCCTGATCAGCATTCCTCCTGATGTCCAAGGGGCTTGTGAGATTCTCGGCCTTGACCCCCTCTATGTGGCCAACGAGGGGCGATTTATCGCCATTGTCTCCTTCCATTGTGCCGAGCAGGCCCTGGATATACTGCGCCATTACCATCCCGAGGCGGAATGTATTGGTACAGTGGTGGGACGGAGCGATCGCACCCTCGGCCGCGTCACCCTCCAAAGCCGCATCGGTGCAGGTCGCATCCTCGATCTCCTCAGTGGGGAGCAATTGCCCCGCATTTGTTAACTACTCAATAAACAACTTATAGATTGTTTTTGTTCACAATCATTCATCAAGAAAAGGGTCAATTGTTGAATGATTCTAAACATCAGTGCAGTTTTCCCAAAGGAGGTGACACAATACCCCTAGAAAACCTGCACTGAGGATTAAATTTTAAAAGCTTTTTGCCATGAGTCTTGGTGATTGCGCTGGGCTTTTCGCGTCATGCCCGCAGGATCACACCATACCAGAGCCATCCGTTGGCATCTTTAGAATCAGGAGTATAAAAATTTTGTTTATACCCCGATGCTCCAGCACAGCGGATTGTGATTATTTTCATCGTTTTAAGGGGAATACCCATGTCAACTACTGCCCCCCCTGCCAAGCCCGCTCAAGCTGCACCGAAGGCGGGTCAAGCCGATAAGCGCTTCAAACTCCTAGACATCACCATGAAGCGGAATCACTACCGCCAAGATGCCCTGATTGAAGTGCTCCATAAAGCCCAAGAATCCTTTGGCTTTCTCGAATTGGATGTTTTAGAACACATTGCCCGTGGTTTGAAGCTTCCCCTCAGTCGCGTCTATGGCGTGGCGACGTTTTATCATCTCTTTTCCCTCAAGCCCAGCGGTAAACACAGTTGCATTGTTTGTACGGGTACGGCTTGCTATGTCAAGGGCAGCGGCAAAATTGTCGAAGCCATTGCTGAAAAACTGGGGATCAGCGTCGGCGAAACCACCCCAGATGGCGAAATTTCCCTGGCTACGGCTCGCTGTATTGGGGCCTGTGGTATTGCCCCCGCTGTTGTTTTCGATGGGGAAGTGAAGGGCAAACTGGACGCAACAGCGGTGTTAGCCCGCTTGGCAGCCCTGGAAGATCAGAAGGAGGCATGATGGATTTAACGGAACTGAAAGCATTAGCGGCGGCTGAGAAGGCCAAATTTAAACCCCTGCGGGTGCATTGTTGTACCTCCACCGGCTGCCAAGCGGCCCAATCCTTGGAGGTGAAAAACAATTTAGCCCAGGCGATTAAAGATAAGGGTCTAGGCGATCGCGCTGAAGTGGTGGGTGTGGGCTGTATGGGTTTCTGTGGTCGGGGGCCTTTAGTGCAATTTGCCCATGATCATCAATTGTTTGAAACCGTCACCCCGGATCAAGCCGAGGCGATTGTGGATGTGCTAGTGGGGGGGGAGGGGGATCTTGTTAAAGGCGATCCAGAACACCCCTTCTTTAGTCGGCAATTCCACATTGTCCGCAAAAACAGCGGCAACATTAACCCCGATCGCATTGAGGACTATATTGCCGTCGGCGGCTACCAATCCCTTTATAAGGCCCTGTTTGAAATGTCCCCCGCTGAGGTGGTGGCGGAAATTACCGCTAGTGGCCTGCGGGGGCGGGGCGGCGGCGGCTTCCCCACGGGGATTAAATGGGCGACGGTGGCGAAGATGCCCGAAGGTCAAAAATATGTGATCTGTAATGGGGATGAAGGCGATCCGGGGGCCTTTATGGATCGCTCGGTGTTGGAAAGTGACCCCCATTTAGTGCTAGAAGGGATGGCGATCGCCGCCTATGCCGTCGGTGCAAACCATGGCTATATCTACGTTCGGGCGGAATATCCCTTAGCGATCCAACGCCTCGAAACCGCCATTAAACAGGCGAAAAAATACGGTCTCCTTGGCAGTCAAGTCTTTGACTCCCCCTTTGATTTCAAAGTAGATATTCGCATCGGGGCGGGGGCCTTTGTCTGTGGGGAAGAAACCGCCCTGATCCATTCCATCGAAGGCAAACGAGGCAATCCTCGCCCTCGTCCCCCCTATCCCGCCCAGGAGGGTCTCTGGCATTGCCCCACGCTGATCAACAACGTCGAAACCTACGGCAACATCAGCGCGATCATTGAAAAAGGCGCGGCTTGGTATAGCGGCATTGGCACAGAAAAAAGCAAGGGGACGAAAATTTTTGCCCTCACGGGCAAGATCCGCAACAACGGCCTGATTGAGGTTCCCATGGGGATCACGTTACGGGAAATTGTTGAGGAAATGGGGGGCGGCGTTCCCGATGGGACGATTAAAGCCGTGCAAACCGGCGGCCCCTCTGGCGGTTGCATTCCCGCCCACCTGCTTGATACCCCCGTTGATTATGATTCCCTCACCCAAGTGGGTTCAATGATGGGGTCGGGGGGCATGGTGGTGATGGACACCAGTACAAGCATGGTGGAGGTGGCGCAGTTCTATATGGATTTCTGCCAGGAAGAAAGCTGTGGCAAGTGCATTCCCTGCCGAGCGGGGACGGTACAACTCCATGCCATGCTGACGCGGTTGCTCAAAAAACAGGCAACCCTCGCTGACCTGCAAACGATGGAGCAACTCTGTTACATGGTCAAGGAGATGAGCCTTTGTGGTTTGGGGATGACGGCCCCTAACCCGGTGCTGAGTACATTGCAGTATTTCCGTTCTGAATATGAGGAACTTCTGCAACCCATGCCCGCTATGCCCACCAACCACGCCCTCACCGTTTAGCGAAAAATTAGGGCGAAAAATAGGGGCGAAAATATTGTTCGCCCCTACAAAACCCCCCCTTTTTAAGGGGGGGCAGGGGGGGATCTCTCAGTTGCCAACAATCGGAGTAGGAATTTATGTTTTGCGAACAATGTGAACAAACCGCCAGCGGCCAAGGTTGCCACCAATGGGGAGCTTGTGGCAAAAGCCCTGATGTGAATGCGGTGCAGGATTTGCTAGTGCATTGTCTGCGGGGTTTGTCGGTGGTGGCGATCGCCGCCCGCCAACAGCAAATTTCCACCCAGGACGCGGATCTGTTCATCTGTGATGCCCTGTTTGCAACGATGACCAACGTTAATTTTGACCGTAAGCGGTTTGTGACGATGATGCGTCAAGCAATCACGCTGCGGGAAATGCTGAAGTTGGAAGTTCAGCGGCGGAGCAACCGGCCGACGGTTTGGCCGGAAATTTGCAACTATGAGCCAGATTGGTCGGAAAGTTTAATCGAGCAGGGCTTTGCTAAGTCCCTGACGATGCTGCAAAAAGCGGGGAATCCCGATATTTTCGCCCTCCAGTTGACGGTGATCTATGGCCTCAAGGGCATGGTTTCCTATGCCTTCCTCGCAGCGGAATTGGGCCAAGAAGACCCGGAAATTTACTATTTCTGCGAGCAGACCCTAGCGGATTTGGATCGCAGTGATCTGCAATTGCTGGATTGGGTGAATCTTGCCCTGAAGGTGGGGGAATTGAATTTCCGCGCCATGGAATTACTGGATCGCGCCCATACCGAAACCTACGGCCATCCTGTCCCGACCCCCGTTCCCCTCAACCCCCGTCAAGGTCAGGCGATCCTCGTTTCCGGCCATGACATCAAATTCCTCGCTGCTCTTCTGGAGCAAACGAAAAACACCGGGTTAACGGTGTACACCCATGGCGAACTCCTCCCCGGCCATGGCTACCCCAAGCTCAAGGAAAACTACCCCCATTTTTACGGCCATTACGGCACGGCTTGGCAGAATCAAACCAAGGATTTTGCCAAGTTCCCAGGGGCGATCGTCATGACCACCAACTGCTTAATGCCCCCCCACGACACCTACGATGAAAAAATCTTCACCGTGGGCAGCGTCGGCTATCCGGGGTTGATCCATCTACCCATCCATGGGGGGATTCCCGATTTTGGCCCGGCCATTGCCAAGGCCCTCGCCCTCCCCGGCTTCACCGTCACCGATCCCCCCCGCTCCGTCACTACCGGCTTTGCCCATAATGCCGTGATGACGGTGGCGGATACGGTGATCAACGCGGTGAAGGCGGGGCAGATTCGCCATTTCTTCCTCGTTGGCGGTTGTGATGGGGCCAAGCCCGATCGCAACTACTACACCGAACTGGTGGAAAAAGTCCCCGATGACTGCATTGTCCTCACCCTGGCCTGTGGCAAGTTCCGCTTTTTTGATCAACAGTTGGGGGAAATTGGCGGCCTGCCTCGATTGATGGATGTGGGGCAATGTAACGATGCCTACAGCGCGATTCAGATCGCCCTAGGGTTATCTCAAGCCTTGGGGATGGAGGTCAATGAATTGCCCCTATCGATGATCCTTTCCTGGTATGAGCAAAAGGCGATCGCCGTTCTGCTTACCCTCCTCCATTTGGGGATCAAAAACATTCGCCTTGGGCCCACATTACCCGCCTTCCTCACCCCCAACGTCTTTGCCCTGCTTTCGGAGCGGTACAACTTGCAGGGCATCACCACCCCAGAGGCGGATCTCGCCGCCTGTTTGGGGTCATAACCAAACCGCTTTTTTGTAGGAGAACACCATGTCGATCACGACCCTAAAAATTAACGGCCAAGATGTCGTCACCGAAAGCGGCAAAACCGTCCTTGCTGCCGCCAAAGAAGCGGGTATTCCCATCCCCACCCTCTGCCATTTAGAGGGGATCAGCGAGGCGGGGGCCTGTCGCCTCTGTGCGGTGGAGGTGAAGGGAACAAATAAACTGATGGCGGCCTGTGTCACCACCGTGGCGGAAGGGATGGAAGTGGAAACCCACACCCCCAAGCTCCAAGACTACCGCCGCATGATTGTTGAACTCTTTTTCACCGAAGGCAATCACGTTTGCTCCATCTGTGTGGCGAATGGGAATTGTGAGCTTCAGGATGTGGCCATTGAAGTCGGCATGGATCATTCCCGATTTAACTATCGGTTCCCCGATCGCGGCATGGATCTCTCCCATAGCCAATTTGGCATTGACCACAACCGCTGTATTCTCTGCACCCGCTGCGTCCGGGTCTGCGATGAGATTGAGGGCGCTCACGTTTGGGATGTGGGCAACCGAGGGGAAGCCTGTTATATCGTTTCGGGGATGGATCAGCCTTGGGGAGAGGTGTCTGCCTGTACTGCCTGCGGTAAATGTGTGGACGCTTGCCCGACGGGAGCCATCTTCCGCAAGGGGACAACGACGGGCGAAAAGGTGGGCGATCGCGCCAAGTTGGAATTTTTGGTTAACGCTCGCGAAAAACAGGAATGGTCGCGTTAATCTCAGAGGATGTTTAACCAGACCAAGCCATCATCATCTCCAGGATTAAAGGATTAAGAATTTCTGCAATCACTGGAGGGTATCAGGAGGATGCATGAATTTTGTATCCGTTGGCTTGGTGAGATTCTGTCCCTTCCTTTGTTAATCACCCCTATGCGCCCAGCTTACGCTCCCTTTGCCAAAGTCACTTCCCTGACTGCTGATGCAGCGGAATCCGTCTTTCTCGAAGCCCTCACGCTTTGTGATCAGTTTTTGCACATTGACTGTATCCCGGCACGAGTCACCCCTTTGGTGAAGGCCATTCATCTCCTGACCCCCCTGTTGGTCAATACAGATCTGTGGTTTGCCTTGCTGGATGCCCACCAAGAGCGAGTGCATTGGTTGCGATCGCAACTGGAAGACCAAGCCCAAAAACTCCAATACACAGCGGCTTGTCAAAACCGCACCACCACCTGCCCCCAATTTTGTGAACCGGCGGAACAATGTATGATCCTCGCCGCTTTACTCTCGGTTTAACCCCCATGATGAGGAAACTGCTCTATGTCTAAAATTCGTTTTGCCACGGTTTGGCTCGCCGGTTGCTCCGGTTGCCATATGTCCTTCCTCGATCTCGATGAATGGCTGATCGATCTGGCGGCTCAGGTGGATGTGGTCTTTAGCCCCGTGGGCTGTGATCTCAAGGATTACCCGGAAAATGTCGATGTTTGTTTAGTGGAGGGGGCGATCGCCAACGAGGAAAATCTCGAACTGATTTACCACGTCCGCGCCCACACCAAAACCCTCATCTCCTTCGGGGATTGCGCCGTCACCGCCAACGTCCCCGCCATGCGCAATATGCTCGGCGGTGCGGAATCGGTACTCAAACGCGCCTATATTGAACTCGGGGATCAAACCCCCCAACTCCCCCATGAACCGGGGATCGTTCCCGAACTGTTGGATCAAGTGCGTCCCGTCCATGAACTGGTTCCCGTTGACATTTTCATGCCCGGCTGTCCCCCCAGCGCCGAGCGCATTCGCGCTACGCTGGAACCGCTCCTGCGGGGAGAAATGCCCGTCATGGAGGGGCGTGAAATGATTAAATTTGGTTAACTTGACTATGACCCTGTTTGAGCTTGTCGTTGAAACCCTAAAGACCGATGATTGGTCTTTTAGCATCGTTGAACCAGAAGAAACGATTACCTTCGGGATCACGTTAGAGTCTGGACAGTTTCGTTGCTACTTCTTCGTCGATGATGAAAATGACTGCATCCAACTGGTTTCGATTGTTCCGGCCATGGCTCCCCAGGAAAAATTGCCGGCCCTGTGTGAATTTATTTGTCGGGCTAACTATGCTCTGCCCATCGGCAGCCTAGAAATTGACCTCACCGATGGTGAAATGCGTTATAAAACCAGCATTTCCCTCCATGATGTTCCCGCCAATATCAACATGATCCGCAATTTGATGTATCCCAATTTCACCATGGTGGATCTGTATTTTCCGGCCCTGATGAAAATCATCTATGGGGATGTTGACCCGGAAACGATGATGGCGATGGTTGATCAACAATTGGAGGATGAAGATGATGAAGAGGACGATGATGATTTCCTCAATGATCATTTTTCGCCCCATGATTTGAATTAGGGGGGAGGGAATCGGGAACAGGGAATAGAGAATGGTTTAGGGTTAAGGGGAGGTTTTTGAATTTGTTAAGTAGGGTGGGCAATACCCACCGTTCAGGGTTGATGGGAGGTTTTTATTGTTAAGTAAATTGGAATTCAGTTGTAGGTTCAGTAGGTTGGGCAATGCCCCCTGAATACCCTGCCGAGATCTAAATTAAACCCCTTACAGATCATTCTGAAGGGCAAGCGGGCTTAAACGTTTATTCAATGAGTAATTATGGCTAAAACGATTGTGATTGATCCGGTGACTCGCATTGAGGGTCACGCTAAAATTTCCCTTTTCCTTGATGATGCAGGAGAGGTGAGTGATGCCCGGTTCCATGTGGTGGAATATCGCGGCTTTGAAAAGTTCTGTGAGGGTCGTCCCTTTACGGAAATGGCGGGGATTACGGCGCGAATTTGTGGGATCTGTCCGGTGAGTCATTTATTGGCGGCGGCAAAAACCGGGGATAAAATTCTCGCCGTACAGGTTCCCATTGCGGGGGAAAAACTCCGCCGCTTGATGAATTTGGGGCAGATTGTTCAATCCCATGCTTTATCATTTTTCCATCTGAGTAGTCCGGATTTTCTCCTGGGTTGGGATAGTGATCCGGCAAAACGCAATGTGTTTGGTTTGATTGCTGCTGACCCGGATTTGGCGCGGGCGGGGATTCGCTTGCGGCAGTTTGGCCAGACGGTGATTGAGAAGTTGGGGGCGCGGAAGATTCACGCCGCTTGGACGGTGCCGGGGGGGGTGCGATCGCCCCTTTCCGTGGAAGGCCGGGATTGGATTCGCGATCGCCTCCCCGAATCCATCGCCACGACCCAAACCGCTTTGGCGATTTTTAAAGATATTCTTGACCGCTTCCAAACGGAAATTGAGCAGTTTGGCGAATTTCCCTCGCTGTTTATGAGTTTGGTGGCCCCCAATGGAGATTGGGAGCATTACGGCGGCGCGATCCGGTTTAAGGATAGTGCGGGCAATATCATCGCTGATGGTTTGAGTGAGGATGATTACCAGGATTATTTAGGGGAAGCGGTGGAATCTTGGTCTTATCTGAAATTCCCCTACTACAAACCCCTGGGTTATCCCGATGGGATCTATCGGGTGGGGCCATTGGCACGGGTGAATAATTGCGATCGCTTTGGTACGCCCTTAGCCGATGCTGAATTAGCGGAATTTCGCCAACGGGCGGGGGCCATTGCCACATCCTCCTTCCTCTACCACCACGCCCGGTTATTGGAAATCCTCGCCTGTTTGGAGCGGATTGAGCGGTTTATGGATGATCCGGATCTGTTGAGCGATCGCATCCGGGCCAAGGCGGATATTAACAGTCTCGAAGGGGTGGGGGTGAGCGAAGCTCCACGGGGAACGCTGTTCCATCATTACAACGTTGATGCGAACGGGTTACTGGAAAAGGTCAACCTGATCATCGCCACGGGTCAAAATAACCTGGCCATGAACAAAACCGTTACCCAAATCGCCAAACATTACATCCACAACAACGACCTTTCCGAGGGCTTCCTCAACCGCGTTGAGGCTGGCATCCGCTGCTTTGACCCCTGCCTCAGTTGCTCCACCCATGCGGCGGGGCAAATGCCCCTCCATGTGGAATTGTTGCGCCCTGATGGTTCCCTCGTTCGGGAGATTTATCGGGATTAATGGTAGAGGAACGACCTTGGGAAGTACGGGAAGCCTTGGCGACGGTGCGATCGCCCTGGCTGACGCTGATTGGTGAACGGCTCCAAGACCCCCAAGGGCAAATCCATGACTATTGGCGGGTGGAAAAGGCCGATTCCGTGATTATCCTTCCCCTTCACCGGGGGGATCTCCTCCTCCCGCCCCGCCAATACCGGCCCGGCGTGGGAGCCTATACCTGGGATTTTCCCGGCGGCCGTTTGCCGGTGGGGGCAAAACCGGAGGCGATCGCCCCCGTGATTTTACAGCGAGAATTGGGGGTTAATGCCGCAGAAATCGTCACCCTCAGCCCCCTCAACCCCGACGGCTGGCTGATTAACAGCGCCTTTTCCAACCAACGCCTTTACGGTTTCATCGCCCACCTCAGCCCCGATGCGGTCATGCCCGCCGCGACCCTTGGGGGGTGCTATCCGTTCACCCCCTCAGGGGTCGCTCAACTGTGTCAGCAGTTAACCTGCTTGCAATGTCGGGCCATTTTGCTAGAGTATTGTTTAGCTCAAGCTCCTGGTTGTCCCCCCCCATGAGTCGCCGCAGCGTCTCAAAATCTGCTCTTCAAACCAGACAGATCCTTAGCAATCCTTACGCTAATCTAGATCCTAGGCTTTGGTTCACTCCCAGGACAACAGGAGTACTCAATCGATCTCAATGAAAATACTTGTTCTCGCTTGGGAGTTTCCCCCTCGGATTATTGGCGGCATTGCGCGGCACGTTGCGGAGTTATATCCGGAAATGGTCAGTCTGGGGCATGAAATTCACCTGATCACGGTGGAATTTGGTGAAACGCCCCGACGGGAAATTGTCGAAGGGATTCATCTCCATCGGGTTTCCGTCGCACGGGGCAATGATTTTTTTCATTGGGTCGTGAATATGAATGAAAGCATGGGGGAATACGGGGGGGCATTAATCCTGGAGTGGGGCCCCTTTGATCTGATCCATGCCCATGATTGGCTGGTGGGGGATGCGGCGATCGCCCTCAAGCACCGCTTTAAAATCCCCCTAATCGCCACGATCCACGCCACGGAATACGGCCGCTACAACGGCATCTATAACCCCACCCAAACTTACATCCACCAAAAAGAAACCCTCCTCGTCCATGAGGCTTGGCGGGTGATCGTCTGCACCGAACACATGAAGCTGGAACTGCAATGGGCCTTACACGCCCCCGCCGATAAGCTGGATATCATCTACAATGGCATCCGCGCCGCTAAAAAACAGCCGGATCCTGATTTCGACTACGCCGCCTTTCGCCGTCAATTTGCCCGCGATGAGGAAAAAATCGTCTATTATTTGGGGCGGATGAGCTATGAAAAGGGGATTTCTGTACTGTTATCCGCTGCCCCGAAGGTGATTGCAGAGATGGACAGCCGGGCCAAAATTGTGATTATCGGTGGGGGCCAGATTGACCACCTCAAGGAACAGGCTTGGAATCTGGGGATTTGGCATAAATGTTTATTCACCGGATTTATGCCGGAGGAAGAGTTGGATCATTTCCAGGTGATCGCCGATTGTGCGGTGTTCCCCAGTTTGTATGAACCCTTTGGCATTGTCGTGCTGGAAAGTTTTGCGGCCCGGGTGCCGGTGGTGGTGTCTGATACCTGTGGGCTGCCGGAGGTGGTGCGCCACGGTGAAACCGGCGTGGTGACGGAAACCAATAACCCCGATTCTCTGGCTTGGGGGATTCTCGATGTGCTGTGGCATCCCGATTATCAGCGATCGCTCGTCGAAAATGCCTATGCTGACCTAACCACCCGCTTTGATTGGCGCAATTTGGCGATTAAAACGGAGCGGGTTTATCAACGAGTGGTGCGGGAGCGCACCCTCGTCACCTGGGAATAATGCGGATTTATGGCAACCGCCGGATCGTCACCATACCGGGGGATCAGGTGCGGCCCACCCCGGCCCGAGTACGGGAAGCGATTTTTAATATTTGGGGCGATCGCCTCGCCGCTGCCCATTGGCTCGATCTCTGTAGTGGCAATGGCACGATGGGCGCAGAAGCCCTTTGCCGGGGGGCGGCGCGGGTGGTGGGGGTGGAAAAATGGGGGCGGGCCTGTGGCGTGATCCGCCAAAATTGGCAGGGTTTAGCTCAGGCGGAGCAATCCTTCGAGATTCTGCGGGGGGATGTGGTGCAGGTGTTGCCGAAGTTAGCGGGGCAAGGGTTTGACTTGATTTATTTCGACCCCCCCTATGGCGCGGGGTTATATGAGCCGGTGTTAATGTTGCTACAAAATTTGGGGTTGTTGAAACCGGGGGGAATCCTGGCGGTGGAATATGACTCGCGACAATGGCGGCCGGAACAGTTTCAGGCTTGGGATTGCGATCGCACCAAAGTTTATGGCAATACGGCGATCGCCTTTTATCGCGCCAGTTTCTAAATCCTGTAGGGGCGAAAAATTTTTCGCCCCAGCCTACCGATCAACTCCACCACCAGATTCCCCATCATTCTCCACAGCAATAGGGGCGAGCCATGGCCCGCCCCCCACAATGCCTAGCGCGAAAAACCTAGCTGATCGCCTTGTCGTCTCGCTTATATTGCAGATAGGCCGCCACAAAGAGGCCAGCCAGCGTGACAGGCACTAAGCCAATCACAATCCCTAAAAGCAGATGTTCAACCATGGTGCGCTCCGTTTCTGAAAATTGAGGGTTGGGGTGGTTCCGATCATATCAGATTGGGTTCATCCGGCTCCACAGCAGCGGTCAATCCCCAAACTATCGAGGATGAGGTCACTAACGGCGTTGGCGATCGCAAACTCACTATAAAAACTCTCACTAAAATCAAAAGCCTGCATCTCCGTGACAATGGCAATGACCAGCGACCCCAGATCGTTTTCCCCTTCAAGGCGTTGGCGGATATAGATCTGTGCCGCCCGTTCAGCAATAATCCCATTGATGGGTTCTGGTAAAAACTCATCGTCAAGCCATTGATGGAGCGTGGTTTTCAACCACATTTTTTCCTCCTCCGCCACATCAACGGGCGGCAGAGTAATGGCGGGAATGACTTCAGCCATCGCATAACCTCCAAATCACGAAAACCCACTTCCCCTATGCTAACGGGGAGAGTCCCCCCTCACAAGTTTCTCTCGGCTTTGCCACTGCTCCTATGGTGCTCCCACTCCTTAAATTGTGACCTAGGCTACATTTTTTCAAACTAAAAACGATAGCCGGGTTTCTCCGTCCCAAGGATCAGGGCAAAACTTCGACCAGTAAAACAAACTGTCCCTTGTTTTCAGGGTTGATGAAAATCACAGGTTAGGGTGATGCCTTATACAACCACTGAAATTCAAATTGAGCACAATCAATTGAGGGGTAGAGAATCAACGGTCTGTATTTTTTGCCAAGGATTGGTTTCCCTTGTTGCCCAAGGTTACACTGCAAGCCTGATCCGTCCTAGCCTAACAATGGGAGACAAAAATCCACAAAACTTGTTATTTGACCCGAGGAATCCTCAGTAAAGTGGCGTAAAATGATTAAATCTCCAGGAATTTCGCCTCACCTCTCCGTAGTAAATCAGCAGCAGTCCTGTTCTCAACAGCAAGAGCTAAACACAATGGTTGACGTAACAGCATATACAATTCACCAAAACTTTACCTCCCCTTCATCTAAACCTCATAAACGGCAATTAGGGGTGATGGTTTGGTTCACCCAATGCTTCAGTCGGGTAAAAGGTTTTATGACCCAAGGCCTGACGTTTAAACCTCTCCAGCCCTTTAAGCAGTGGTTAGAAAATGTGGATGTCCGGGAGGGGGAGCGGGCCCGTTTTTTATGCCAAGTGATTCCGGCTCAATGCCCCTTTGAACGGGATGTGCGTTTTTTCGGGAAGGTGTGGTTCCACATTCCCCCCTTATGTAAGCTGAATCCTTTCTATGAGCAGTTGGTGATGCTGCGTTTCAAATCCCTCTGTTATCTAGCCGATGAATGCGGCGAGGACATCACCCCCTACTGCTGAGGGGATTGCCTCTCAATATTTTTGGGTCATGACTTGAGTCGTGATCCCTACCCCTAAAATTTCTCCCCTTGGCTGAAGCTGAGGGGATTGGTGTCAATTGTTACAAGTCTTCCCAATTGACGGCGATCGCCCATCCTATGGGTAAAGATAAGATTAAGCTCGATTTTTCCAAAGTCAAAGAAAAAAGGGAAAACCTCCCCCAGTCATCCAGGGATAGGAGGAGCGATCGCTGTCTCCACCAAAGTCTTAACGGCTCTGAGCATCTACCATAGCCTTATCTTCTCCCGTCAGCATGGAAAATTCTGTTCCAAAACCCGCGATGCTCGGACTGTTACGCCTCAATTGCTGTTTACTCACAGCAGGGCTTCTCCTTCTGGGCCTGGGTTTAGGATTGCGAACAGAGATGCAGGGGATGATTCTTGCGGGGCTGACGGCTCCTGGGACATTGGCGATCGCCATCCTTTGCACCTTGGGCGGTTTAACCCTACGGTTTTACCGCTCACTCTTATTTCAGGCGGCTGCATCCCCCCTTATCCCAGTGGATCTCAGTGAGCAGGCCAACGCTGAAGCCATTTTGCGGGATAACGAAGAGCGGTTTCGCGCCATTTTTGAACAGGCCGGTGTGGGCATGGCGATCCTGACCTTGGAGGGATATTTTTTTCGGATTAATCAAAAACTCTGCGATCTCTTGGGTTACAGCCGTTTGGAACTCTTCACCCAGCGGTATCATGATCTCCTTGTTGAGGAAGCCCATCAAGATGTAGATGCTCTCGCAGAGATGCTATTAACGGGGGAGCGCTCCTCCTATTGCGCCCAACAACAATACCGCCGTCAAGATGGCTCTTGGCTCTGGGGAACCACGACCCTCTCCCTGATTCGGGATGCGGAGGGGATGCCTAAATATTTTATTGGCGTGATTGAAGATATCAGCTTGCAACAGGCGGCCCTCCAGGAACGGGAGGCCGCAGAGGAATCCCTGCGGGCATTGCTCAACGCCATCCAAGAAAGTGCATTTTTGATTGATACCCATGGGATGGTATTGCAGGGGAATCAGGCGATCGCCCACCGTTTACAAACCCCCCTGGAGGAATTAGTGGGCAGTTCCATCGCCACTCATCTCCCCCCGGACATTGCCGAGATCTATCGCCACCAAGCTAAAACCGTCCTCAGCACCGGGCAACCCAGTCAATTTAATGACCTGGTGGAGGGGCGGCATTATGAAAATAGTATCTATCCGATTAGCGATCGCGACGGCTATATTACCCGCCTTGCCGTGTTTTCCATCGATCTCACCGAAAGCAAACAGGCAGAAGATGCCCTCAAGCAAGCCAATGCCCAACTCCTTGATAAAGTCACCCAACTGGAACTCCGTCATCAGGAAATGGTGCTGTTGGGAAAAATGAATAGTTTTTTACAGGTCTGTCGCTCCGTTGCCGAAGCCCATCGCATGGTGGCGGATTTGCTCCGCCCCCTCTTTCCCCATTGTTCCGGTGAACTGTTCCGGCTCAATGCTACGGAGCAATGGATGACCCAGGTCGCTGCCTGGGGAGAACTCCACACCAGCCAATCCCAATTTCCGATGCAACATTGTTGGGCGTTGCGCCGCAGTCAACCCCATTGGGGTACAGCCAGCAGTACGGGCCTGCTCTGTCCCCACATCCATCACCACAACCCCCCCGCCGAATCCCTCTGCTTACCGATGTTTGCCCAAGGGGAAATTGTCGGTTCATTGCATTTGAGTAGCTTGATTGCCGGGAGTTTAGATGAAGCCAAGCAACAACTGGCCCACACCGTCGCGGAACATTTAGCCCTGGCCCTGGCTAGTCTAGAACTGCGGGAAACCCTCAAAACCCAAAGCACCCATGACCCCCTGACGGGACTCTATAACCGTCGGTTTATGGTGGAGGCTCTCAGTTATGAATTGCAGCGATCGCAGCGTCACGATTTCACCTTCTGTGTCGTCATGCTTGATGTGGATCACTTCAAGCAATTTAACGACACCTTTGGCCATGATGCGGGGGATTTAGTCCTACGGGCGTTGGGGCAATTGTTGCGCCAAAATCTGCGGGAAAAAGATCTCCCCTGTCGCTACGGTGGGGAAGAAATCGTGCTGATTTTGCCGGAAATTGACTGCCATACCTGTTATCAACGGGCGGAAATGATTCGTCGCCAAGTGGAGGCTTTGCACCTCGAAACCGAAACCCAATCCCTCAATGGTATTACCGTTTCCATGGGCTTGGCCTGTTTCCCGGAACATGGCCATAGGGAAGCGGAAATCATGCAAGCCGCTGATACCGCCCTCTATACCGCTAAACACAAAGGGCGGAATTGTACGGTGGTGGCGCAGCAGCGGCCGGTGGCAGAGCATTCCCATTGATCGCCCCATTAACGGCGCATTTTTTCAAATCTAAACCCCGCTCAAAAATTTCATCAATGGGCAACATTTCCCCCGATGCCACCATAAAGCGGTGATCTGGGGTTGCTCGAATGATGGAGCCGTCTTCTAGTTCGTATTCATAAACGGATTGTTGGCCGCGATCGTGCCATTGGGCGATCGCCTGGGTATAAATAAAACCATGGCGATCAACGCTATAAATCTGGCAAGCCCTGCGTTCCGTCACCAATTGACCAATGGGCATCGGGCCATATTCCACCGTTAACACCAACGTTTCAGCGGTTAAACAATATTCAGCAAACTTGACCATCTGGTCAAAAAGACTGTTAGCAATTTGCTCCTTAACCCCGTTTTTCGTCGCTCCATCCACAAACAATTCCCGATGCTTTTTCATTTCGGAAATTTTCTTTTTCCCCATCGCCCGCCGCAATAAATCTGCCTGACCAAGGGAATAGCCCCCCAAATCCTGAGCCGTTTTCATGATCTGCTCTTGGTAGACCAAAATTCCATAGGTTTCATTCAAGATTGTTTCCAAGAGAGGATGATCATATTGAATTGCCTCCCGGCCATGTTTGCGGTTAATAAACATGGGGATTAACCCCGCATCGAGCGGCCCGGGCCGATAGAGGGCCAAAATCGAAGAAATATCTTCAATCCCTGAAGGTTTCAAATCCCGGACAATTTGCCGCATCCCATCAGATTCTAATTGAAAAATTCCTTCTAAGTTGCCATCCCGGAACAGTTGATGGGTTTTTTGCACATCTTCGGGCAACTTTTTTATGGTTCCTTTGGCAAGAATTTGTAAGGCGCGACGTTCCCCAAGGGGTAGATCATCAAGGTCTAACCGAACGCCTTTAGTTTGCTCCACCAGATCTGCTGCTTTTTGTAATGTGGTGAGATTTTTTAACCCCAAAAAGTCCATTTTTAACAAGCCTAAATTCTCCAACTCCTCCATGGAAAATTGGGTAATTACTGCCCCATCATTGTTCCGCTGGAGCGGCACAATTTCATCTAAAGGTTGGGAAGAAATCACCACCCCCGCCGCGTGAACTCCAAAGGTTTTGTTCGTCCCCTCAATGCGCATCGCCATATCCACCCAATGTTTAATGCGGCTATTGGTATCATAAAGATCTTTAAATTCCTTACAGGGGGTATCATCGGAAACCATCACCTTTAACTTTGTGGGTTTCCCCCGCGATACCGGGATTAACTTGGTCATGCGATCGCTCTCGGCATAGGGAATATCCAACACCCGCGCCACATCCTTCAGTACCGCTTTGGAGGTCATGCGGTTAAAGGTAATAATCTGGGCCACATTGGCCTTGCCGTATTTTTGGGTGACATAATCAATCACCTTATCCCGATTATCAATACAAAAATCCGTATCAATATCCGGCATTGACTTCCGTTCGGGGTTTAAGAACCGTTCAAAGAGTAGGCCGTGGTGAACGGGGTCAATATTGGTAATTTTTAAACAATAGGCGACTAAAGAACCCGCCGCTGAACCCCGCCCCGGCCCCACGGGAATATGATTATCTCGCGCAAATTTAATATAATCCCATACCACTAAAAAATAGGTGGCAAACCCCATCCGCTGCATCATTTTCAATTCATATTCCAGCCGCTCACGATATTCGGGGGGGGCTTCGGAACGGCTTTGGCAATTGAGGCGATCGCCCAACCCTTGCCAGGTGACTTCTTCTAAATAACTATCGGCGGTATGGCCGGCGGGAATGGGATAATCAGGAATCCGGGGTTCACCGAGAATTTTATAAGGCTTCACCTTTTCGGCAATTTCAACGGTGGTTGCTAGGGCCGATTCAATCACATCATCGGGAAGATGATCCCGAAACAGTAGGCGCATTTCCTCAGCGGACTTGAGGTATTCTGTGCCAGAATAACGGAGGCGTTTATCTTCGGTGATTAATTTGCCAGTTTGGATACAAAGAAGCGCGTCGTGGGCTTCCACATCGTTACAGGAAATAAAGTGAGAATCATTGGTGGCAACAATTTTAATTCCCAATTCTTGACCAATTTTCACCATTTCCACATTCACAATCCGGTCTTCAGCGGAACCATGATCCTGAATTTCTAAATAATAATCATCACCAAATAAATCCTGATACCATTTCGCCACTTCACGGGCTTCGGCTAATTCATTTTTTAAAATCCGTTGGGGGACTTCTCCCCCCAAGCAAGCACTGGTAACGATCAGTCCTTCATGGTATTGAGTGAGTAATTCTTTATTAATACAAGGCCGGGAAAAAATGCCTTTGCCTTGCATTCCATCTAAATGGGAAATAGAAGTGAGTTTAACAAGGTTTTGATAGCCCTTTTTGTTTTTGGCTAAAACCACTTGATGATAGCGTTTATACCGGGTCTTTTTATCGGTAATATCGCCATTAATCACATACATTTCATTGCCAATAATCGGCTTAACCCCTTTATTGCGGGCCGTTTTGAGGAGTTCGATCGCCCCATACATTACGCCATGATCCGTAACAGCGATGGCGGGCATCCCCAATTCCACCGCCCGATCAATCAGGGCGGGAACCTGAGATGCACCATCAAGGAGGCTATAGTCGGTGTGGATGTGGAGGCCGATGAACATGGGGAGATGGGGAGAGGTGTCTTGTGTAGTTTAGCTTATGGGGAATGGGGGGATGGAGATCCCCCCGGCTACGCCGACCCCCTTAAAAAGGGGGTTAAATTTCAAAACCCCCCTTTTTAAGGGGGGTAGGGGGGATCATTTGACCAACGGCAAACGAGAGTTGTAGGGGCGTTGGCGTAAGCATGCCGGAGGCACAAAAATTTTTCGCCCTCTGCCTCGCTCAATGGGCCGCCTTGCTGATTAATTTGCCCTCGGCTGCGCTGACAAACGCGGTAAAATAGGCTCACTGCATTCCATCCCAACAGATTAGAGAAAATAACCATGGCACTGCTGATTACCGGGAAATCCTTTATTAAAGCTTTGGAGCAGTCTGGAGCCTTAGGCCTCTATGCGCCTCTAGAGGGGGGCTATGAGGGGCGCTATCAGCGGCGGCTCCGGGCGGCGGGTTATAAGACTTTGAATATTACGGCGCGGGGGTTGGGGGATTTGTCTGCCTATTTAATGGGCGTGCATGGGGTGCGACCGCCCCATTTAGGCAAGAAAACCATTGGCCAGGGGGCGATGGTGGGGCAAATCCACTATGTACCGCCCATTGCTTTGACCCAACTCGAAGCCCTGTCCCCCACATCGAAGGGGTTGGTCTTGTGGATTATTGAGGGGATGATTTTGTCCAGTGAGGAGCGGGCCTATTTGGTGAACTTGCCCCAGGTGGAGCCTCGGATTAAGGTGGTGCTGGAGTTGGGGGGCGATCGCTTTTGTCGCTGGCAGCCGTTGCGAGAGGCGATCTCCGCTTAAACTGTGCCGTAAAATTGATGGGTGTTGGGGCGTTGGCGTAAGCCTGCCGGAGGCACAAAAATCTTTCGCCCCTACGTTAACTGCATTTGAGAGGGGGTTGCTATGGCCACACCCGAACCGGAAAAAAGTCTGGATCAGTTATTGGCGGAGGTTGAGCAGCAATTGAGTCAGAAACCCACACCGCCCAACCCACCGGAGCAAGACCCCTTAGCGGCCTTGGCGGCGGAGTTTGCCCAGAAAAGGGCCCAGCCTGAACGAGATCCTTTCGCGGATTTAGCAGCAGGATTTGCCCAAAAACAGGCCCAACCGCCCCAAGACGCGACGGAGGATGCGTTAGCCTCCCTGGCATCCCAATTTCAGCAACCAAAACAGGCCCCTGCTCCTTCCCCAGGAACGGATGATCTGATTACCCAACTGCAACAGCAGTTTAAACCCACCCCCCCCAAGGCTCCCCCTTTGGATGATCGCCTCAACCAACTTCAGCAAAACCTCAAACCGCAACCCGTCGATCCAGCAGCCCAACTGCGGGCCCAGGAGGAGCAATTGCGGGCGCAACGGGGGCGGGAGTTGGAGCGACAGCAGCGGCGTAAGGCGATCGCCCCCAAGGCGGAGGCCTGGCTCAAGGCCCTCGATCCCTATTCCGATGAGGGGCTATGGTTTGAGCAATTTGCCTATAACTATGCTTCCCGTTTAGAGGCGGCGATCGATTATTTAGAGGCTCTATTGTGAATATCCCTGAACCCCTGTTACAAAATCTTAAGCTCTATCTCTATGGTCGGCGGGCCGCCCATGATGCCGAAGCGGAACACCTGCTCAAACAATTGGAAGAGGCGATCGCCCTTGCTCCTCAAAATCCTACCCTGATCTCCACAACCCCACCGGATCAAGGTTTAGGTTGTTAGGGGGGAGGGCGAAAAGTTGTTGTTTCTCGTTTAATTTTCATGGCGCACGGCACTCTCATGCCAATGCTTGAGGAGGAGATCGGAGAGGAGCGTTAAGGCGATGAAAATGCCGACACCGGATAAGGTGGTGAGGAAAAGTGCCGCAAACATCCGGGGAATTTGGAGATTATAACTGGACATGAGGATTTGATAGGCAATTCCCGATGCGGAACCGCCGGTTCCGGCCACAAACTCCGCCACGACTGCCCCAATTAACGACAGGCCGCCACTAATTTTTAACCCCCCTAAAAAATAGGGTAAGGCACTGGGCAGACGTAAATAAATCAGGGTTTGCCAACGGGAAGCGCCGTAGAGTTGAAATAAATTTTTTAACGGGTGATGGACACTGTGGAGGCCGAGGGTGGTGTTGGAAATAATCGGGAAAAATGCCACAATCCAGGCACAAACCACCAGCGCCGCAAAGGTGTTATTGCGTAACCACATGATGATCAAGGGGGCGATCGCCACAATGGGCGTGGTTTGCAAAATCACCGCATAGGGGAAAAAACTGCGCTCAATCCAACGGCTTTGGACAAACAACACCGCAATCAATAACCCTGAACTGGCCGCTAACAGGAAGGCAATTAGGGTGATCTTGAGGGTGATTAATAACGCCGGCCACAAACTCCCCCATTCCGTAACCAAAGTTTGCAACACCAACAGCGGCCCAGGGAGTAGGTAGGGAGGCATCCCCGTCAACCTCACCCCCAATTCCCAAACCGTGAGGATCAAAAAACCGATGATCGCCGGAGCCAACACCTCCGGCGAGAGCCGTAAGCCTTTGAATCGAGAACGGGGGCGTAAAATGTTGAAATCAGCCATGGGTTTGTTGTGAATTGCCTGGAGAGTCAGAAGCCATGGGCAGGGGTGATTTAGACACCATCGGCGATCGCCAATTGTTCAGCAATCTTGCGACAATATTCGTTAAATTCTGGGGAAGTGCGAAAGGATTCAAGGCGAGGATAGGGGGCATCAATGGCAATTTCGGCATGAATCCGCCCTGGTTGCGGAGCCATAATCACCACCCGCTGCGAAAGGTAAACCGCCTCATAGATATTATGGGTGACAAAAATCACCGTCCATTGCTTTTCCTGCCAAAGCTGGAGCAGATCGGTATTTAAACGGCTGCGGGTCATTTCATCCAAAGCCCCAAAGGGTTCATCCATCAGCATCAGCCGAGGATTGGTGATCAGGGCGCGGGCAATGGAAACCCGCATTTGCATCCCCCCCGACAGTTGGCGGGGATAAACGGATTCTGAGCCTTGGAGGTTGACAAGGGCGATCGCCTCCTGGGCAATGGTGCGAATTTTTCGGGAATCATAGCCCCGCAATTTTAACGGTAGCCCCACATTCGCCAACACCGTCGCCCAAGGCATCAGCGCCGCCTCTTGGAACACAAAGGCTAAATCCCCTTGGTGGCTGGGGTCATCCCACCACAGCGAACCGCTGGAGGGATGACCCAACCCCGCAATGATGCGCAGCACTGTACTTTTGCCGCAACCCGATGCCCCCAATAAACTGACAAACTCTCCAGGGGCGATCGCCAAATTGGCATCTTTTAAAGCCACCGTGCCATTACGGTACACTTTACTAACCTGATGCAACTGGAGCAGGGGGGCAGAATCAGCCATGCTGAATGGGGGGGAAATGATCCTAAACATTAGCCTAGGGGTTTACCAATGAAATCGAGGCTAAAGGCTTTAGTGTAGTCCGTCTCGGCTTTAAAAATACCCGCTGTGACCATATCGTCAAAAAACTGCTTCCACCGTTGATCCGTCATGGCCCCAATGCCTTGGGTTTCCGCATCCCCCGATAACACAATGCCATGGTCAATGATTTGCGCTAGACCATAGGCCATCTGTTCAGCCGTCATTTCGGGATTTGCCGCTTGAATTAACTGATTACCCGGTTCTGGGTTTTCGAGATAGCTATACCAGCCTTTAATGGATGCATCCACAAACCGTTGTACTAAATCCGGATTATTGTCGATGACCTCTTGCCGGGTTTCGATGGTCGTCGAATAGGCCGTATAGCCATGGTCTGCCAAGAGGAAAACCACCGGCTCAAAGCCCCCTTCTTTGCGAATCTTCAGCGGTTCTGAGGAGAGATAGCCCTGTTGAGCGGTGGTTTTATCGGCCAAAAAGGGGCCGATGGTGAAGTTATAGGGGCGTTTTTGGTCATCGGTGAAGCCGTATTTCGCTTTCAGGAGCGGCCAATAAGTGGTGTTCGCGGCCGCTGAGATATAAATCGGTTGGCCCTTGAGATCGGCGAGGGTTTCAATGCCTTGATCAGGATGGGCAATAATCACCTGGGGGTCTTTTTGGAATATGGAGGCGACGGTGACTTTCGGAATGCCTTCCTCCACGGCTTGGATTGCATTAGCCCCATAGCCCATGAAAAAATCGATCGCCCCGGACATGAGCAGTTGTGTGCCATTGACCTGGGGGCCGCCCATTTGGATCGTCACATCGAGGCCATGGTCGGCATAGATGCCGGTGGCGACGGCTTGATAAAAACCGCCATGTTCGGCCTGGGCATACCAGTTGGTTCCGTAGGTGACAGCATCTAGGCCATTACTCTGCTCTGAAGAGGGGGCGGGGGTGCGGCTACAGGCGGCGATCGCCCCCCCCGCAATGGCCAATGAACCGTAGCGAATGAACTGACGACGATTAAGATTGAGCATAGGGTTAATGGGGCAGAGGGGAGGCGAGGATCACGATTGTGGGCGATGTTAACGTTTCCTTAACGGCCACAACATTATTTTAAGCACAATTCCCCCAGTCAAAAACCCCCACGATATCGTGAGGGTTTAGGATGAACTAGGGATTCAGGAGAGGGTGGGAATTATTTCGCGGCCCGGCGTTTCATTAGAGCAGCACCACCAAGGGCGATCGCCCCCCCAATCATCGAGAAAGGTTCAGGGGTGTTTGTGGTGGGTTTTTCGGCCGCAACCCCAACAATTTTCCAGTCCGGGCCGTTGTAGCTGCTCTTCGCACTCACCCGTAAGCCCGCAATGGTGTTATCCGTCACGCCCAACTGAGCTAACGTTACCCCCACAGAGCCAACATTTTGAATGCTGTTACCGATTTCAAGGGTTCCCAAGCGGTAGCCCGCGTTGCTGAAATTACTTTTCGTCAAGTTCAGCAGGTTGCCAATAGCATTGCCGCTGGCATCAATAGCTTGAATATCCATCGCACTATTGATCCCCCGTTCCCAGATCAGGATGTCACGAACCCCTTGATTAAAGAAAATATTCATCGAGAACGCACCTTTATCCTCAGTATCGATGATGCTGCTGAGGTTGTTATTGCCCAAAGCGGTAACGGCTCCGGCGTTGGTCAGTCTTTCCTGAGAAAGGCCCATCGTGGCAAATTTCCCTTTATCAGCACTGGCTGCCCCCGTGTTGCCGCTCGTCCAATTGTCGTTCTGGAGGATGTTGACGCTGTTAACAAAGGCGAAATCACTATAGGTATTGCCGCCGTATTCTACAGAGTTGAGGAGGATATCGCCACGCCATTGGTTGTCGCCTGAAAGGCTGTTGTTAACGGTGTAGTTCGTTTTGAAGGTGAAGGCTTCCGCCATGCCAGCGGTAGCAGCAAGGGCTAAACCAGCGAAAATCGAAGCCAACGCGAATGAAGAACGTTTCATCAGACCAATCTCCCAAAATAAAAAAATAAAGTGTAACGGTAGTGCTAAACCCTGTATGTTTCAAGCGGTAGGACATTTACTACAGGCTGTCAAGAGGTTTGAACTGGCCCCTCTCTAATTCAGGACTACCAAATATCACACCTCAATATTAAGCATTTATCTCAGCCCCATGGCGTAAATTTTAGAAAGTTTACCCAATCTTCATCAAATTTCGGTGTTTTTTGTCCCACGATTAAACATTTCTCTCACAAAAGCTAAAATCCAAGTAAAATCACGGAAAAATTTTGCGTGTCTAGGGTGGTTTTCCGTGATTTCACGGTATCGATCAAGTGATCGCCATCGCCAGCAACACCATCCCCACACAGCCCAGATAGAACACACCCACAATCTGGGTTTCACTCCAGCCGCTCAATTCTAAATGGTGGTGAATCGGGGCCATTTTGAAGAGGCGTTTGCCTTTGCCATCGGGACCTTTGGTGGCTTTGTAGTAGCCCACCTGAGCTAAGACGGAGAGGGATTCCACAAAAAATAAGCCACTGAGGAGAAATAACCCCCAAAGGCTTTGACTTAATAGGCCCACCGCCGCTAGGGTTCCCCCTAAAGCGAGGGAGCCGGTATCGCCCATAAAGACGCGGGCGGGGTTGTGGTTGTGGACGACAAAACCGAGGCAACCGCCACTAAAACAGGCACAAAACAGGGCCAAGCTGGGATAGTCCGGGGCGATGAGCATCGCTAAACCTAACAGGGCGATCGCCGCCGTCCCCCCGGCTAAACCATCCACCCCATCGGTAATATTCGTCGCATTACTTTCCGCCGCAAACACAAACACCGCCAAGGGCCAAAACAGCAACCCGAGGGGGAGAATCAACCCTGCCGTCAGGGGAATATTGGTAATTTCCGGCGGATGGGTGGCCCCCATCCAGAGGCAAAAGGCGATCGCCCCGCTAATTTGCCAGATTAATTTCATCCGGGGGGTTAGGCCCTTATTGGATTTGCGGCGGAGAATTTCCCAATCATCCACCCAACCCAGCAGGGCATAAAACAGCGTAATCAACCCCACCGCTAGGGCATCGGTTTCAAACCCAGACCAGAGCCAAGCCACCATCACCACCAACGGCACAAAGGAGATCCCGCCCATGGTTGGCGTTCCGGCTTTTTTGAGGTGGGTTTGGGGGCCGTCTTCTTGAATGACTTGCCCGGCTTTGAGGCGGCGCAGGATGGGAATTAACCACTGCCCTAGGGCAGCACTGCCGAGGGCGCAGACCAAGAGGGGTAAAAGCAAACTGGTTTGCCATTGGCCGAGATGACCGGCGATCGCATCGTAGATTGCCGCCATCCCGAAGACAATCCCACCAAGGGCTAAGAGCAAAAATTGACCAGAGGGATTCCGGAGCTTCGCAGGGAGAAATAATTTAGCTTCCACAACTCACACACCACATTTAAAAAACAAGAGCAGCCAGGGCTTAACCCTTAATCATCGAGGTCATCACCGAGATCATCATCATCATCCGCTTCCACATCCATCAGATCGGCAATTTCTTCTTCCGCATCATCGGGGAGATCATCCTCAATCAAACCCTCACGGGGCATGAGCCGGCCGTTGGATTCCAGCCAGTACAGCAGCGACTCGCCCCGTTTGAGGGGAATCACGGAGGCGGGTTCATAACGGGCTTCTTGACGCAGGGCGGGGTTTTGCATCGCTTATAATATCGGGAGAATACCAAGGGAGAATCATCTAGCTTGGCTATGCCAGCTAAACACCCCTCAGTGTACGGGAAAAAGTCGCAGATGTGAACGATCCCAAGCTGAGGCGATCGCCCCATGGCGGGGGCTATTGTTGAACGGCATAAAAACAATTTATATGTACTTAAAAATCTTTTGTAATTACGGGTGGATATTCAGCATGACGGTGATCGATCAAAAAGCGAAATTGTTGGGGGCGATCGCCGGGAAAAATCGCGGTCTATTGGCTCAAGAGTTAGATCGGGTGATGATCCTAGAGGCGATCACCCAACTGGAAGACCAAAACCCCACCCCCCGACCCACAGAAGCCCCCCACCTCCTGGCAGGCAACTGGCGACTGCTCTACACCACGAGCCGCGAACTGTTAGGCATTGACCGCATCCCCCTATTCCAATTGGGGGAAATTTATCAATGTATTCGCACCGAGAACCAAGCGGTGTACAACATTGCGGAAATTGTCGGGCTGCCTTGGCTAGAGGGTTTAGTCTGTGTTATGGCTGAGTTTGATGTGGCATCGGAGCGGCGGTTAACGGTGAAATTTCAACGTTCAATTATTGGTTTACAGCGGCTTTTAGGTTATCAATCCCCCAATCAAATGATCGAAAAATTGGCAGAAGGGCAAAAGTTTCTCCCCATTGATTTTAAAATCGAAAACCGGGAGCAAGAGGGGTGGATTGATCTCACCTATCTGGATGAAACCCTACGGATTAACCGGGGCAATGAAGGCAGTGTTTTTGTGCTCACCAAAAGCCCGGATTCTCCTCGGATTTAGATGGCTAGTCCTGGGCTTGGGGTGGAGATCATCGCCTTGGCGGTGACGTTGGCGGGGGTGGAAACCCTCCATGGCATCCTGCGCACGGCGTTGATCGCCCCGCGCCTGGGTACGCGGCGGGCCAAGCGCCTCAGCATCATCAGCGGCACTGCTCTGCTGTTTGGGGTGTGTTGGTGGTGGATCCCCCGATTAGGCCTCAGCAACCCCCTCGCACTCCTGGCCTTGGGGGCTGGGTTGGCGGGTTTTATGGGGCTTTATGATCTGCTGTTGGGCCACTATGTTTTCAAGATGAAGTGGCGGGTATTGTGGCGGGATTTTGATCCACGCCAGGGTAATTATTTAAGCATTGGGTTATTAATTTTGGTGTTCATCCCCTGGTTGGTGATGATGATCCATAACCAGTCATGGGCATTCTTTCCCTACCAACGATAGCAATTGATTGAGAGCCTGCGATGAACGAAAAACCCCCCATTGATCGCCAACGAGAACATCAAGCCAATGAACGGACTTTTTTAGCTTGGATCCGCACGGCTTTAGCCATGATTGGCATTGGGTTGGCGATCGCCCGATTTGGTCTTTTTTTGCGCCAAAGTCAATTTCTCACCCATCCTGAAACGACAACCCTCAATACTTTAGAGGGTTCAGAAATTTTGGGTTTGGGATTTATTGCCAGTGGTTTAGCCCTGATTGTGCTAGCGCTTTTTAATTACAGTCGAGTGAGCCGTCAAATTGAGACGGGTAATTATTCCCCAAATCCGTTCATGGTTTGGTTAACAGCGGGTTTCGTGATGAGCTTAGGCATATTAAGTATTCCTTTATTATTGCTGAATCGCTCCCCCGATCCGCCTCAATCTTCGCTGCTTTTAAAACGGGAATCGGTGCGCGTGATTGGAGTTGCTCAACGCTCCCCAGAATTACCCTGGTTACGACGTAGGATCAAACGCAGAAAATTCTAAATTTTTTTGATCCCCAATCCGCTTGTATCTAGCAATTTCTGAAGCTATGCGGTACAGAGATCCCCCTCAATCCCCCTTTAAAAGGGGGAGGTAGAGTTCTCATGAGTTACGACAATGCTATAGATTAGACTCTCCTTAACTGGGCTTGTACTTGGCAATGCTTCAAGGCACGCAGTAAACGCTGGGCTTGATGATGGTAGAGGGGACAAGGTAAAACCGTTGGGAGATGGTGCATGAGCGATCGCGCTTCCGCCAGAGGATATCCAGTCATGCGGGTGATGACATTCGCCCCCTCAAAAGCTGCTTCTGAATTTCTTAAACGGGTTAAATCGACGTGCCATTCTGGCGGAGCTAACTGCCCTAGCTCCACCCAGCGTAAGCTTTCCATCGTTGCCAAAACAATCAGACGATCACCCGGTTGTAACCGCAGATCATCACTGGGTAAAAAATAAGTTTCTCCCCCCTTTTTTTGATGCAGTAACGGTACAACACCATAACCATAGGCAACCTCTGCCAATAAACGATGGACGAGAGTATCCCCCAATTCGATGGCGTATTCTGTGACTAAAACGGTTTGATTGTGGAGGCGAAATAAACTGAGAATTTTTTCTCCAAAGGCAGCACCGGCAAAAGCTTCTGCCATGACCGCATAGGTACAAAAGACTTGGGCATCGGGGAGTATTTTTGCCAAATGTTGGCTTAATTGTTGGCCATAAATCCGAATCGCTAAATGACTTTTGTCGTTGAGCGATCGCACCATTAAAGCCGCTTCTAAATTTAACATTTCATCATCCGTTGCCACAACGACGCTTTTCGCTGTCGTGACATTGGCTTGAGTGAGGGCTATTCTGAGATCCGGTTTTGCGAACGGGGTCGTAATTAAGGGCAAATGCGATAAAATTGTCGGGTCATCGTCAGCCCCTAAGCGAATCCCCACTAAAGGCTCTTGGAATGCTTCCAGGAATTGCGCAACCTGTTGACCAATCCGCCCTAAACCCATCACAATCACATGATTTTGGTGAGGAATGGGGGGGCGTTGGCGAATCAATTGGAACTTCGAGGAGAGCAAGGTTTCGGTGAGCAAGGCATAGAGCACGCCCACAAAGCCTGTGCCTATTATCGTTAAACTCAAAGCAAATAACTGTAACCACCCAGGCACATCGGGAATCAACTCAAACCCCCCAAACAAGTCCCCATAGCCCCCCAGCAGCAACACCACTGTTCCATAAAATGCCGTGAGCAGAGTTGTATCGGGATAATAGTGATGAAACAAAATCGTTCCCATCACCAACAAAATCCCGATAATGCCACCGCACAGTAAGGCCACTCGGCGGATTTGTTGCCCTAAACTGAGTTGCCAAAACTGTCCTATGGATTGCCATAAGGCGGTTTTAATTCTCTGGATTGTCAAGGTTTGACGCTGTTGCGCAAAAAAGGCAGACCAGCGCCGTCGTTTGAGATGATCAGCTAAAGAGGCGGCCTTTTGCCGTTGTTGCAAGAGAAATTGATCCGCCGTTTCTACATAGACAATTTGATCATTTTCATGGATGAGGTGCTCCGGTTGCCATTGATAAAAAGGGGGAGTCAAGGGATGAGCCTCTTTGCTATGGAGCAATACCCGACGCAGGCGACTATTGATCTCATCAATATGGCGATCGCACCAAGGATGATGGGCGGCGGTCTGTTGTTTAATCACTCGTAACCATTGCCCTTCGAGATTGAAAAATCCTAAGGTATCGGTTCCGAGGGCGGCAATGGCAAAGGCAACGGCGGGTAATTCTGTGGCTTCAAAGGCGATAAAGTTGCCCAAGGTTTCACTTAATAGTTGATTAAGGTTTTCTTTTCCGGAGCGAACCACTAAACGAGTATCGGGATTCAGTTGGCGAATCGCTAAGGCGGTTTCTGCATTGACTCGTTCATAATTGGTGACAATCAAAGCGGCTCGGGTCTGCGCGATTCCCGCTTCTTGTAGAATTTGATCTTGGCAACTATCTCCGAGAATAAAGTGATCTAAAATCTGCGGTAATTGACTAAATTCCCAGGTGGGCGGGGGTGATATTTCGATGGCCACGACGCGCACACCAAATTCTTTTAAGGCCATGACGCAATGTTGCCCTAAACTGCCTAAGCCAATGACCAAAAATTGTTGATCTGAGGTTGGTTTAGGGTCAAAAGTGGGATCCCGCATAAGTGTTTGTCGTGAGGAATTTAATCCTCTTTTAAGGTGAGGGAGAAAACGACTCCATTGATGACCCGAATGGTCTGATCTCCCAGCCATGGTCGGGCGATCGCCGCAATCCAACGGGAAAACATCCGGGCAAACCCATTGAGCAGGGGGTTAGATAGACCCTCAAGCTCACCCCAGGCGGGGCCATGAGTGGGCGATCGCCCCCCACCCCAGTTTTCAGCCCCAAACCCTAGAACCCCTGAGCCAAACCCTCTATAATGGAAAAATTGCCAGGGTTGGCCGAGCGGTTGAGGCAGCGAACTCATAATTCGCCTAAGACAGGTTCAACTCCTGTACCCTGGATGCTTAACGAATCGGATTTAACCAGAATTCGCCACCGGGTAACGGTTGGTTCGGGTTACTCAGCGCCGGTTCAGTCCGGAGGCTGGAATTGTAAGGATTAGGCAGATCCGGCGTGCGTAAAATCGGGCCGTTGCTGTATTGCTGCATCATCAAATCCTTATAAATCCCATTGACAATCGAGGCATCCCGATTGACCTCCACCTCCGGAAACCCCAGCGGGCCAAACAGAAAATCAATCTGCCGGCCAATGGTGAATGTGGTGGAAAAGGTATCTTGAGAACTAAACGTAATCCCCCGATCAAAGGCTTCTGGCCAAGTCCGCAGCAGGATCGGTTGGGAGCCAGTTTGTTGGGCCATGACCGGCAAAGCCGTCCCGATTAAACCGCTCATGCAGCCGGCGATCGCCCCCATCAAACGCAGATTGATCACAGTTTTTTCTCCCCAATTGAGCATTGATGACCGTGGCTTTATTTTAACCGTTGATTTCCGTTCCGATGCTATTCCTCCGTTGATTCGGGTTTTGGCGGTTTATTCAGTTGTGGGGCCGGAGGAGCCGGAGCCGCTGTTGGCGCAGGGGCGGGAACCTCCACGGGTGGCGGCGGGGCAGGTGCTGCGGCGGGTGGGGGAGCAGCCGGGGCAGGCCGGGGGGCAGGCCGGGGCGCGGGTTGGGGCGCTTGGCGCG
>NZ_JAYGHW010000071.1:0-36951 GCF_034932185.1 Spirulina sp. CCNP1310
CTGTTCACTATTGACTATTCCCTATTGCCTGTTCCCTATTCCCTATTCCATATTCCCTATTCCCTATTCCCTATTCCCTATTCCCTATTCCCTATTCCCTATTGCCCATTGCCTATTCCCTATTCCCTATTCCCTATTCCCTATTCCCTATTCCCCATTGCCCATTCCCTCCCCTCCATAACCCATTTTCCCCCTAATCACAAAAAAATTTGCCCAACTCAGGAAAATGCCGTCCATACTAGATTTAATCGGCCCAAGAGCCAAAGAAAAAACTCAGGGCATCGCCCTTTTGCTCGACGTTTGACCGCGAAAATGACAAGGCGTGAGCAAGAGCCATACTCCTCTCACCCCTCTCCTCTACTGTTATTGTTCATGAATCTGCCCAGCCAAGCAGCAATTCCCGATCTGTTTTTGCAACTCGATTACCAAGGCATTGTTTTGGACTATAAACCGGGGAGCACAACAGATCTCTATTTGCCCCTGCCCAATCCCATCGGTCAGCCCCTACAAAACTTCCTCCCCCCCTCCGTCGCAACCCAGTTCCAAGCTACCTTGGCCCGGTTGAGTACGCGAGAGCCAATCCTCAGTTTTAACCATGCTTTAGCGGTTGGGGATGAAACCCGATTTTATGAGGCGCGATTGTTGCGGGTGAGTAGTCAAGTGGCGATCGCCATCATCCGCGACATCACCCACCGCAAACGCACCGAAGCCGAACTCACCGCCGCTAAAGAAACCGCGATGCGGGAAGCCGCCTTAAGTCGGGAGGCTAACCTGGCAAAAAGCCAATTTCTCGCCCGCATGAGCCATGAACTGCGCACACCCCTCAACGCCATTCTCGGCTTTAGCCAGTTGATGACCCGCGATGATGCCCTCAACCCTGATCAACAAAACTATTTGGCGATTATTAACCAAAGCGGCAATCATCTCCTCGATGTGATCAACGACATTTTAGATCTCTCGAAAATTGAAGCCGGCCGGATCACGCTCAACGAGCAACCCTTTCAACTTCACCGCCTCCTGAATACGGTGCGGGCCATGTTGGCGATGAAAGCCGCCGATAAAGGGTTAGCTTTTCACCTCGATCTTGATCCCTTTCTACCGATTCAGGTGGAAGGGGATGAACAAAAACTGCGGCAAGTTTTGATCAATCTCCTGGGGAATGCGATTAAATTCACCGATCGCGGCTTAATTCGCCTCCGGGTATGGGTCACTGCCCCCGCCGTGGCGGGACGGATGGGGATTGAATTTCAAGTGATTGATACCGGCTCCGGCATTGCGCCAGGGGATCAGGTGACGCTATTTGAACCCTTTGTGCAGAGTTTGCGCCGCAGCGATCGCCAAGAAGGGACAGGCCTAGGGTTAACGATTAGTCAGCAGTTTGTCCAACTGATGGGGGGCATCATTACGGTTAAAAGCCAACTGGATCAAGGCACAACCTTCGCCTTTACCTTATCCCTGAAAGTTGTCGTGGATCATGCCAGCCGCGCCCCTGGCCCCTTAATCGTCACGGGATTAGCCCCAGGCCAAAGGGATTATCACATCTTGATTGTCGAAGACCGGGAAACCAATCGCTACCTGTTGGAGCAGTTGCTCAAAACCGTTGGCTTTACCACTACAGCCGTCCATGATGGGGCTGAAGCCATTGTCGCTTGGCAGCAGATCCAACCGGATTTTATTTGGATGGATCTCCAAATGCCGGTTTTGGATGGTTTAGAGGCGACTCGCGAGATCCGCGCCCTCGAAGCAGCCCAAGGAGTGAGCCATCCCGTCCCCATTGCGATGATGACCGCCAGCGCCTTTGCCACTGATGAGGCTTCGATTCTCGCCGTGGGTTGTAATGCCTTGGTGCGTAAGCCCTACACCGAAAAAGAAATTTTCGAGACCATGGCTCACTACTTAGGGTTGGACTATACCTATCGTGAGGTTGTCAATCAGGGTGAAGTGGATTTCGGGGGCGATCGCCGCCTGCTCCAGCAATTTCACACCACCTCCCTCCCTTGGCGAGAGAAATTCACCCAAGCCGTATTAGAAGCCGATGGGGAGGAGGTGCAGCAATTGGTGGCACAATTGCCCCTCGATTGTAGCGATCTGGCCAATGGGGTGTTGCAATGGTTGGATAATTTCGAGTTTGAAACGATTATCACCGTTTTGGGACTCTAGCCATCTCCATTAGGGCGTTAAATTAGCAATGTAGATCGAGACTGCTGCGCCGTTGAGGGCCGGCTGACGATGTTTTGACCAGGTTTGAGCTTGGGGAAAACGACGTTTGATTAACGTTAACCAATCTGAGTCAGCCTCAATGAATTTAGAAACCACTAAAATAACCTGTAGGGGTTGACTTGTGAAAAAGGGGCGATCGCTATAGAGATTTAAAGCATCGGATTGCAGCGCGGTGCGAAACATTTCATCGGAAAAAGCAATGGGTAAAACCCGCCCATCCACATCTAGCCAAGCCGTAAAAGCACTGGGTTCATGCATAGCTAAAATGATCACATCCTGTTGACTCTTTTTTAAACCATCAATGGTTTCTAGAACTATTTTACTGTTTTCAATAGATAAAGAAGGGTTATAAATTTGAGTTTGATTGGCAATGTAATGGCGAGGAAAATTTAAGTGATTGGCAAAGGCAAAATGCATCAGATGAAAGGCATTGGGAATAATGTAAAAAATCAAAAATATTATTGTTAATTTAACAAATCTTACAGATTTAAAAATCCATTGATGACGCTCTTGCTGATGCTTGAAAATTTCCCAAAAAATCGCCAGCATTAATAATTCTATAATCAAGGCATGGCCAACACCATGGCGGGAGTTGAAGGCTAAATAGTTGTAGCCAATTTTCTGACTTAAGTAAGCCAGGGGCAAAAATGGAAGATATCCTAAGGTTATGAACAGCAGCCAATGGGGGCGAGAAAAGGAATGGCGATAACGCCAGCACAGCATTAATAAAAAAAGACCAAAAGGGAATGTGATCATTGTTAATGGAATGATCCGCTGCTCAAAGGCAATTCCTCGGAAAAAAGGAATCCAGCCATCACTAAAAAAAATTAAGTGGATCCAAAACTGTGAGGCTTGGAAGAGGTATAAAGCAGGGGCAGAGATCAAGCCAATCAATAAATAAAATCCCCGGGGATGATTGGGGGAAAAATTCACTGCAATTGATGCATCAAGATAGTTAGTGGTATTGCCGTTTTGGGCATTAAACAACGATAAAATTAAAGGGATGATGATTAATGTACAAAAACCCAATCCGAGGATGATGAGTTTTTGATGATTTTGAAAGCGATGTTTGCCATTAACAAACAGGAGTTCTATTGTTAAATAGAGGCAAAAACTCAGGGCAGGAATGATGGCAGAATATTTTAAAAAGTAGCTGCTGCCTAGGCATAAGCCTAGGATTGTCGTATCTTTTAAGGTTTGAAACCAGGATTGATTGGGGTTTTGCCAAGCTTGCATGGCTCCTAGGCCAAACTGGTAAATCCAAGGCATGATCGCAAAAACGACAATTTCAGCGGTGGATAGCCATACACCACTCACGGAAACAGCGTAGAAGGGCAATGCTAAGGCAAAGAGGATCAGAACGACTTGGGACAGTTTGAGTTTTTTCGCAACGGCTAACCATCCCCCACAACCGGACATCATCAGGAGGTAGGAGGTGATTTTCGCGGCTAGTCCGAGGGGAAGACCCAGGGCTAAAAGGGGGTAGTACAAAAAAGCCATGCCGGGGGAAAACCAAATCATCCAAAAGGATTGGTTTTGGGATAAATCGTTAATATCCGGCAACCACAGATCCCCTAATCGCTCCGTCAAGCCTTGGGCAAATTGTTGACTGGATTTTAGGGATGTGGGGGCATCAGAGTGAATGAAATAGGGGAGTGGTAATAGACTGACAAATAATAATGTCAGGATAAACAGGGCGATCGCCTCTGGTGCATAGCGGTATCGAAGCTGGGAGACGAAGGCCATAGATCAAGATGACCTCAATTAGGGTTGATGTGTAGAGGTGAGGGGGAGAAATGCCATTTGGAGACCAAGGATTAAGGCGATCGCCCCTGCACTATAAAACACCGCTGTTAACCCAATGCTATTCCACACTGGCCCTAACAGTAGAGGCGAAATAAACTGGCCAAGGGAATTGGCCCCAGTGCCGACGGCTAACACCGTGGCTCGCACCTCCGAGGGGGCCAGTCCTGCCAAAATATCGTAAATATTGGGAATGGTAATCCCAAAGCCCATGCCAAACAACACCGCCGCCGGAATAATCCAGTGCAGTTCATTTAAGAGTGGGATGGTCAAGAGCATAAAAGCCATGGTGATAAACCCAAAGGCGATGGTTTGTTGCACCCCAAACCGCCGCGCCAAGCGACTGGCGGCAAAGGCAGACATCACCGCCGCCCCCACAGCGCGAATTCCTAACACTGCCCCATTTAACGCCGGGTCTGCATCAATGATTTCTTTGAGGTAGAGGGGGGTGTAGATGACGACGGTGTAGACGATCGCCGCCGCAATCACAATTAACCCGTAGATTTGCAAAATGGCGGGCCGGCGTAGAGTGGCGAACAGGGTTTGGTTTTGTTCTGGGTCTAAAAGGCTACCACCGCCGGAGCTGGGTTCTCGGAGCGTGATAGCGGCCCAGAGGGCGACGGGTAAACCAAAACCATAGAGATAGAAAGCGTAGCGCCATTCCGTCGCCCCCACCCAGCCGCCCACGATGGGGATAATAATGCTGGCAATGGTCATGGCGCTGGTGGCATAGCCCAACATTCGCGATCGCTCTGCTCCTTCAAACAGCGTCGCCAGCAGGCCAATGCTGGCGGCAGCAATGGCCGCACTACTAATCCCCAATAAAACGCGGGTGGTCAGCAAGAGGGGCAACGTATTCATCACCGCCCCGGCCACCCCAAAGAGGGCATAGAGCAGGAGGGAAGGGATTAAGACGGTGCGTTTACCAATGCGATCGGCCAGCCAACCAAACAGAGGAGTAAAGAGGGCGATCGCCAAGGCGTGAATACTCACCAACGTTCCCGCCCATTGAGGCGAAAGGGCTAGCTCCTGCACCATCTCCGGCAAAACGGGAGAAACCACCCCGCCGGTCATCGTCGTCAAACAACCAGCGGCAATCAGGACATAGACCTGCCAGAGGCGATTGCCTTGGGGGGGACGGAAAGGCGTAGATGGAGGAACGGTAATGACACGCATGGTTGAAGGTATGCCTGCGGGGGGCATGGCCATAAATGTTAACTTTTGTGCCCTCCATCATACCCCGATGGGGCAGAGGCACAAGGGACAGGGGTTCGGTTTCAGGGGCGGCTTGGTGGGGTTTGCTTGGGGGGAGATTTGTGGTATGGGGGGAGTGGGGAGTGGGGATAAAAAAAAGTGGAGGTTAACCTCCACTTTTGGCTTCAGGATAAAAAACTGTAGGGGGGAAAATTTTTTCGCCCTCTTGAAACTTTGGGGGGAAATTTTTCGCCCTGAGATTCCTGAGATCAATGATTAAGGGGTGGAATTTGGGGCGATCGCCTCAGCGGGAAGTAGCTTAATATCTTGAGCCAATCCCAAGGCACTGAGGAGGCGAATCGTCATCCAGGTTAAATCGATTTCCCACCATTTCAACCCATGGCGGGCGGAATATTGGTAAGCATGGTGGTTGTTGTGCCAACCTTCACCGTAGGTCACGAGGGCCACCCACCAGCAATTCCGGGACTTGTCATCAGAATCAAAGGTGCGATAACCAAACATATGGGTGGCGCTATTCACCAACCAAGTGCAATGCATCACCAGAATTAACCGGACAAACACCCCCCAAACGATGAAGGGCCAGCCCCCAATGCTATAGAGCACCAGTCCAAGGGCCACTTGTACTAATACAAAATAGTTTTGCAAAAATAAGTAAACGGGATCATCTTTAATGTCCTTCGTGATCCGGGGAACTTCTGGCTCGATTTCGACCTGATAGAACATCCATCCCAGGTGACTCCAAAAAAAGCCATTGCTGGAATCGTGGGGATCTTGGTTTTTGTCAGAGTGAAGGTGATGGAAGCGGTGGAGTCCCACCCACTGAATCACGCCACCCTGACAGGATAAGGCTCCACAGAATACAAAGAAATATTCGACCCATTTGGGAGTTTTGAAACTCCGGTGGCTGACTAAACGATGCCAACCCAACGTAATCCCAAGACCACCAGTGACCCAGTGGAGTACGAGCATCACACCAATCGCACTCCAGCTAAAGTTACTGGGTAAAAGCGCAAACAATGCACCGGCGTGAATTAACGTCATGTAAATAATATTGACCCAATTCAGGGGCCGTTTTTGTGAAGAAACAAGTGTCATGCAGAAATCTCAAAAACGAATGTTACAAGTAGCCCTATGCTGACGATAACGCATATTTTGCTTTATGCTACGGTAGCAAATGCAAGTCTTGGGGGGGCATGGATAGCCTGAAATTGTTAGACGAGGCAGAAATAGCACTGACTCCGATTTTTTCTGGAATTGACGCTCAGGTCAAGCAAAATCTTAAAAAAGTTCTTAAGTTTTTACGATCGCACCGGGTCGGGGCCCACCATTTTGCCGGAGTCAACGGCTATGGCCATGACGATTTAGGGCGGGAAACCTTGGATCGCGTCTTGGCCGGCGTACTGGATGCAGAGGCGGCGATCGCCCGGATTCAGTTGGTTTCCGGGACTCATGCCATTGCCTGCGCCCTCTATGGCGTGCTGCGGCCGGGGGATGAATTGCTCGCGGTGGCCGGGGCCCCCTACGACACCCTCGAAGAGGTGATCGGGCTGCGGGGATCAGGTCAAGGTTCCCTGGCCGAATGGGGGATCAGCTACCGTCAATTGGATCTCACCCCCCAAGGAGAAATCGATTGGGACAATCTCGCCAGCGCCATCGCCCCCCAAACCCGGATGGTCTTGATTCAGCGCTCCTGTGGTTATGCTTGGCGGCCCAGCTTGGCGATCGCTGACATTGCCCGGATTGTCGAAGCCGTCAAGTCTCAAAATCCCGATACGATCTGCTTTGTGGACAACTGCTACGGGGAGTTAATCGAAAATCAAGAACCGCCAGCGGTAGGGGCGGATTTAATTGCTGGCTCCCTGATTAAAAATCTGGGCGGCACGATCGCTCCCACGGGGGGCTATATTGCCGGTCGCGCTGATTTAGTTGAACAGGCTGCCTGTCGCCTCACCGCACCGGGCATTGGCAGTGAGGGCGGAGCCACTCTAGATCTCAATCGCCTCCTGTATCAGGGCTTATTTTTAGCGCCGCAAATGGTGGGAGAAGCGATCAAGAGTAGCCACCTGATCGCCTATGTGTTTGATCAATTAGGCTATCCGGTGAATCCCCTCCCCTTACTACCGCGCCGCGATGTGATTCAAGGAATTCAACTGGGATCGCGATCGCAACTGATTGCCTTTTGTCGCGCCCTACAGCGATCTTCCCCCATTGATGCCTACGTTGACCCCATCCCCGCCCCCATGCCAGGCTATGACAGTGAATTGGTGATGGCGGGGGGAACCTTTATCGATGGCAGCACCTCAGAGTTATCCGCCGATGGCCCCCTGAGAGAACCCTACATCGTCTTTTGTCAAGGGGGAACCCATTGGACGCACACCGCCATTGCCCTCGAAGACTTGCTCCAAGACTGGCCCCCTACCCCGTGAACAGCAAGAGTTTCTGATCATACAAAGAACAGGCCAAGGAATAACAGAGGGAATTCTATAGTTAAGCTTAAAATATTGAGGATGCAATCACAATCTTGTGTCTAGAGACAACGAAATGTAATTAATTGTGATCCCCGGCAGCAAAAGACTCAAACCAGTAGCGATAATAGCAATCAAGTTCCCCACCGGAACTGTACTTGCTGTGGGTCATCCCCACTCTTCCCCCTGTGTTTATGTCTATTCGTGCTGCGGCAATTCACCCCTTAATTCAAACCTTACCTGTCTGTTCCCTGCCCATGACTGTGGCAACGCTGTTGCCCCTGTTTAGCAAGGCTGGAACCGATATTGTGGTTTGTGTGGATGCAGCCCAAAAGCCCTTGGGAACCATTGCCCTCACTCGTCTTTTACCCCATCTCCACGCCCTAAACACCCCGATTTCCTCTCAATGGCTTGATCCCCTGATCACCATCCAGCTTACAGAAAACTGTGAAATTCTCTTTCCCCCCACCCTGAACCCCGATACCCACGGCCAAAAATACTACGGCGTTGTGGATGATTTGGGCTGTTATCAAGGGTTAATCAATGGTTGGCAAATCCTCCCTCTCCTGCGGCCACCGCCATTGCCAGAACCGCTGCAAACTTTAACCGCACTCCTTGAACAGATCCCCCTCCCCTTGATGTTGCAAACCCAAACGGGTCAAGTCCTGCAACAAAATCGGCTCTGGCAACAGCACATGGAAGAACAAGGGGAATTTTGGCGCGAGCATAATCAAACCGCTGATTACCCCGCCCCAGCAGACCGCACCCCGCCTTGGAGCAAAATAACCGAAATTTGCCTGCCCACCGCCGATCCTCGGGAGCGAACCTATCCCCTCACCGGCTCCAAACGTCACCAAGACAGCCCCCGCACTTGGAAACTGTTGCGCTTTCCGTTTCTGCCTCCCCTCACCGCCGATGGAGAATTGCTCTGGCTCGTGTTTGCCACCGATATCACCGAACAACGCCAATTGTGTAAAGAACTGGCGGCGAAAAATGCCGATTTGGTGCAACTCAATCGCCTTAAAGATGAGTTTTTAGCCTGTATTTCCCATGAATTGAAAACCCCCCTGACAGCGGTTCTAGGCCTATCCAACCTGCTCAAGGATCCGAAACTGGGGCCGTTGAATTCCCGCCAAAGCCGCTATGCCCAATTGATCTATCAAAGTGGGCGGCAACTGATGCGGGTGGTCAATGATATTCTTGATCTTACCCGTTTGGAAACTGGCCAGTTGAAGTTGAATCCGGAGCCGGTGAAGGTGGCGGCGCTGTGCGATCGCGCCTATAAACAAGCCCTTTCCCAAACAGGTGACACCATTAATCCTGATGCCGAGGTTAGTCCTCAAACCCCTTTTGCTTTGGTGATTGAGCCAGGTCTAGAGGACTTGATCGCCGATGAACTCCGGTTGCGGCAAATGTTAAGCCATCTGTTGGAGAATGCCCTTAAATTCACCCCCCCCACGGGGCAAATGGGTTTAACCGTCAGTCGTTGGCATGGTTGGATTGATTTCACCGTTTGGGATACAGGCATTGGTATTCCGGAATCGGCCCAACATTTGATTTTTCAAAAATTCCAACAATTGGAAAGTCCCCTAACGCGGCAATTTGAAGGGGCGGGGTTGGGTTTGGTGTTAACCCAGCGCCTCGCCCGCGCCCATGGGGGGGAAATTTCGTTTATTTCCCAGCCGGGCCAAGGCAGCCGCTTTACGCTGCTTTTACCGCCGAGTCCTCCTCAACCCAGCCATACCCAACCCCAACCCCCCACCCCTAATCAATTGGTGTTGATTGTGGAAGTGGTGCCGCGCTACATTGAACGGCTCACCCATCAGTTACAGCAGTTGGGTTATCGGGTCTTGATTGCGCGATCGGGTACGGAAGCGTTGGAAAAGGCGCGGCAGATTCAGCCCCGGATTATTTTGCTCAATCCGTTATTGCCCTTGCTCTCCGGGTGGGATGTGTTAACGCTGTTGAAGGCTGACCCGGCAACCCAGGGGATTCCCGTTCTGATCACCGCCACCCATGGGGAGCGACAATTGGCCCAGCAGAATGGGGCCAATGGCTTTCTGACGCTGCCGGTTAAACTTGCGCCCTTGCGGGAAAGTTTGCTGCGCTTACAGGCGACGTTGACCCATACGGTGCGCACGTTAACGTTGCTTCATCTCAATGCTAATCCTCAGGAGCAGGAAACAGGTTACTCGGCTTTTGTGGCTCAGTTTGGGGGAACCAATCATCTGCGGCGGCCGGTGGTGTCTTCCGCCGATGGTCATCAAATTAGTTATCGTCTCTTGGAGGCGGATGACCTCGAACAGGCGGATATTTTGGCGCGGGTGTGGAAGCCGGATGTGTTGCTGTTGGATGGGCGGGATGTGCCGAATATGGCTTCTTTTTTGCGATCGCTTACCTGTTATGAATCCTTGGTGTCTCGGCCCTTGGTGACGTTGGATAAGGGGACGACGGCGATCGCCAATCAATACCCCCAACTGCGGGTTTTTCCCTGCTTAATCCCGATCACACCCCAAACCATTGCCGCCCTCTTTCAGGTGATTCAAATTGCCGTGGGCATCACCGTGCAGTCGAATATTCTCGTTGCCTGTGATGGGCTACAGTCTAAACCCCACCCCCAACCCCCCGGCGAACAACCCACATTTCTCCATGCTTTAACCCAATACCTCCATACCGCCGGCCTCCGCCCCATCCTTTCTAAATCTTGGCCCGAGGCCAAGCGACAACTGCAACAAAATACCGTCGATTTATTGGTGATTTATGTGGATCATCAATCCTGTGAATCGGCTTGGCTCCAGCGTTTGGACTATGTTCACGCACATTATGAGCACCTGCCGGTTTTGCTGTTGGATTATCGCGATTTATCCCCCACTAGCCTGAATGCGCTGCGATCGCGGGTGACGGCAACGATTACGGATCGCAATGAGTCGATGACGGTGTTGCTGCAACGGGTGCATCAAATGGTGGCGGGTTGTTGGCGGTAATCCCCAGGCCGGGACGGTTGGGGGGGATGAGGCGACCGGCTCCGTCGAGGGTGGCCCCCTGAAAGGGATCATTGAGGAGGTTGAGGTGGCTATCGAGGTCGATGTAGTCGGCGTAGGGGGCGAGGTGGCTCATGGCTGTGTTGGCCAGCGTGCTGTCGCTATAGCAGCCAAACATGATCCGGAGGTTGTGGCTTTGGGCGGTGTGGATCATCGCCTGAGCCTCACTTAATCCCTGGGCCTTCATCAGTTTGATGTTGATGCCGTGGACTACCGAGGCAAGGGCGGGGATATCCTGGGCGGTAAAGCAGCTTTCATCGGCAAAAATGGGCAGGGGCGATCGCCCATATAAAGCAGCAAAATCCCCCCGGTTGCTGGCAGCCAGGGGTTGCTCTAAATGCTGTACGCCCCGATCTGCGAGCCAATGGGCCATGGCGATCGCCCCCTCTAAATCCCAGCCCCCATTGGCATCCACGCTAAAGGATCCATCGGGAGCCGCTGCCTGCACAGCGGAAAACATCGCTTGATCCGCTGCAATCCCTTGGGGGGAACCGAGTTTCACCTTAAACACTTTGGCCCCGATTTGTGCCTGCCATTGGGCCACCCGCGCCGCCGCCGTGGCGGGATCACTGAGGCCAATCGTTACAGAAGTGGGGGGGATTGGGGCGAGATCCAAGCCCCACAGTTGCCAAAGGGGTAGCCCTGCCCGCTTGCCGCACCAATCCTGAAGGGCGGTATCAACGGCGGCCCGGGCTGCGGTGGATAGTGGGGCTAACAGGGGGGCGAGTTTTTGCCGTTCTAGGGGATGGTAGTTCTGAATGAGGGGAATTAAAGCGGTTAATTCCTGCAAGAGCGCCGCCGTTGTTAATCCCTGGCCCTCCCCCACAGAAAACGGCGTAGCCTCTCCCCATCCCTCAATCCCTTCCGCTTCAATCCGTACCCAAAGGTTAGTATTGCTGGCGGTGGTTCCTCGGCTAATGGTGAGGGGAACCCGTTTTTGGAGGAGGAAAGGGGTGAGGGCGAGGTGCATGGCGAAGGATTTTTCCCTAAGGGGAGGGCGAAAGATTTTTCGCCCCTACGGTTATGGGTTGGGGATCTAAAGCAGCTTTCGGATAGGCAATCCGTTGGTGATTATACTGTTGCCAGACGCGGACAAAAACTTCGGCAATGGTGGGGAGTTCTTCCCAACGTAGGCCGGATTCGTCCAGTTGATGATCTTGCCAGCGGGCGCGGAAGATTTTTTTAACCATGCTTAACGCCGTTTCGGGGGTGGCATCTTTGAGCGATCGCAACGCCGCCTCACAGGCATCCGCTAACATCACAATCCCCGTTTCGCGGGATTGGGGAATGGGGCCAATATAGCGGAACTGGGGTTCCTCCACCACCACGCCCTCGCTTTGGGCCCGCTGTTTGGCTTGGAAATAGAAGTAGGAGATTAAAATTGTGCCTTGGTGTTCGGGGATGAAGTCTTGAATCGCTTCGGGGAGATTGTAACGGCGGGCGATCGCCAACCCTTCGCTGACGTGCTTTTTGATAATTTCCGCACTTTCCCAAGGGTTATTAATTTCATCGTGCTTATTAGGGCCGCCCATTTGGTTTTCAATGAAACCAAGGGGATCATGCATCTTGCCAATGTCATGGTAGAGGGTTCCCGCCCGCACTAACTCAACATTGCAATGGAGTTCTCGCGCCGCCGCTTCAGCGAGAGAGGCGACGAAAAGGGTGTGCTGAAATGTGCCGGGGGCTTCGGTGGCGAGGCGTTTAAGCAGGGGGCGGTTGGGGTTGGATAACTCCGCTAACCGGATCGGTGTCACCACATCAAAGAGCCGCTCTAGATAGGGGGATAAACCGAGGGCAACAATACACCAAGCTAAACCGGCAAGGCCAAACACCGCCGCCGCTGGTAACACCACCGCCCACACCGCTCCCACGGTGGAACTCCAAAACAGCGTAATCCCGAAATACAGCACCCCTTGGGTCACGCCCACCATTCCCCCCAAGAGGGCTAATTCTTCCCGCGATCGCAGCCGCCCCGCCACCACCGCCGCCAACAATCCCCCCGCCGCCCCCGCAAAAATCGTTTCCCAAGAGACGAGGGCAGCAGTTTTCCAAGGGGTAGCAGTAAAAATGGACAGGCCCGTCAGTAGGCCCACATGGGTAATGGCCAAGGGCGGATTAAAAAAACTACTCCCCAATAGCCCCACGGCGGCGAGATTATTCTGTTGGAGATGGAGCATTAAGGGGGTGCTGAGGCTGAGGAGACAGAGCAAAATGCGATCGCGACAGCGCAGGCGCACCTTAAACCGCCGCTTCACCACCCAAAAAATCCCAATACTGCCCATCACCAAACCGCCGGTTTGCCCCAACCCATGCCAATCAATACCCCGACGGCTTTCGTTAAATTCATCGAGCAAAATGAAATCTCGGCGGGTAATGGTTTGGCCGGCTCGGACAATCATTTCCCCCGCTGTCACCTTATACACCACCGGCTCAACGGCTTCCGCCGCCTGTTCAGCCCGCCGTTTGGTTTCCTCCTTATCCGTTACCAAATTGGGCTGGATCAGGGCGGTTAATAACTCCACCCCCATGGGGAGGGTATTATCCGGCACGACGGAACGTAATTGCGCCATGGCAGCCCCTTGGCGCAGTTCCACAGGCAGACCGGGGGGAATGCCTTGGGTGAGGATGCGATCGAGGGCCTGGCGTAGGCCCAATTGTGTTTGGGCCCAGGTTTCATCCCGCACATCTAAAAGAGCAATTTGATATTTAAACTCAATGGCATCGGGATCAACGTCGGTGAGCAGGGTTTGAGCCTGTTGATAGCCCAGACGCACCACTTCAATGGTTTCCAGTAGCGTTTCCAGTTGACGGGTTCCCTGCTGTTGGCGAAAGAGTTCCAGTTCGGCGATCGCCTGTTGGGTGGAAAGATTGCGGGGGTTAGTCGTTGCTGGGCTATAACCATCGGGAACGAGGGAAACCGGCTGAGTATTGGGCAAAGGGGAACGGGGAACAGGGAACGGGGAACGGGGGGAGGTTGCCAAGCCATCAACCCCAGTGGATGGCTCTAACAAAGCCGAAGGATCAGGGTTCAACCCAGTTTCTTCAAAAACTTCTGGCCTATTGGCACGGATCTTCCTCAACACCACCTGCCAATCCTCTCCATTGGCACTGCGTAAAAAGCGCTGACTGGGTAAAGAGAGTAATTCTTCTTCAACAAAGGGCAATGCGCCAGCGGTTTCGCGCATTTTTTCCACCCCCGTTAAAAAATGCTCTAGGGATTGCTTCATCTGTTGGGTAATGGTGGCATCCACCCGCAACACCTGAACAAGGCCCGTTTGGGCAGCTTTGCGCTGCTCGTCGGTGAGTTGCTGATCCACCACCTCAGCATCTTCACTGGCCCAAACACTTTTGGGGGCGAGGGTGCCTTCCTTTAATTGGGGTTGATCATAAAATCGATAGCCAATCACACTGGTGAGGGATAGGCTAATCATCACGAGCATAATCGGATGGGGGATGGCGGGCCGGGATTCTAGTCGTCGATGGGGACGACGGTCATCACGAACCAGGCGACGGGGGGCCATTAGCCACTGACGGAGATTTTGAGTGAGAGAGCGAATCATAGGATGTTATCAGGAGCGGCGGAGTGGGGAGTGAGGAGTGGGAAGTGGGAAGTGGGAAGTGGGAAGTGAGGAGTGAGAAGTGGGGAGTGAGGAGTGGGAAGTGAGGAGTGAGGAGTGAGGAGTGGGAAGTGAGGAGTGAGGAGTGGGAAGTTATTCCCTATTCCCTATTCCCTATTCCCTATTCCCTATTCCCTCTCCCCTCTCTCCTCATGGGAACTTGAGATACCAAGGGGCGAGGGCGAGGGGGTGAGAGCAGACCGCCAGGAGCTAAGGCGAGGGTCATGTCAGCATCGGTAGCTCCATCCTGACCAGCCCAACGGGCGAATAATTGCCGCGCTTCATCCTGGCGGGATGGTGTGGGGAAACTATAGGCTCCATGGTAAATACCCATGAGGCTGGCGGTGAGGGCCGCCGCTAGGGGACTATGGCTCTGGGCGCAGTGGATACTGAGGTCAGGGTCTTCGGGGGTTAACGCAGCGCAAGCGAGGGCAACGGAGAGGGGCGATTGAGCGGGGGCGATCGCCACAGTGTCGCAGATACGGGTGAAGGGTTCAATGATGGGGTAATGGGTGGCCAATTGCCGCCATTGGGGAAGATCAAGAAGCTGCCCCCCAAGGCCCTGATGAAGGGCGATCGCCCAAATCCATAACCAAGCCAGATCCTCATCCGTGAGGGTTAAAAGGGTGACAACATTGGGAAGACGAGGCTGAGATTCATATTCCCACAACAACAAAGGCAATAAACCCAGGGCCAAACCACTCAGCCAACGGTCAGATTGGGGTGGTTCATTGAGGGGGAACAATGGCAATAATTCCGCGTCCGGGGGAAAAATGGGCGATTGGAGCAGCCGAGCAAGTACCACAGTTTGCACCTGATCCCACCGCAGCCAGTCCGGATCCTGGGGACGGAGCCTTCCTCCTACCCCACTGCCCCCTAGCCCCCCTTGAAAACGACTGAACAGTGAATACGGCATGGCTGCCTCAGGTTAAGATGCGGCTGCGGGGACAGGCTCTCCTTCAACTTGTCCCGACAGTTCCATTGGCTACCATCTTAATCGACAAAGTTAGCTGACGACCAACGGCAGCGGGGGTGCGGTTGTCCTAACCTTGGGCTAATAACCAGGCCAACAACCAGTTGCTGGCGGCTTGTCCTGAGGCTAACGCCGCTTCAGCGGTTGACCCCAAACACCAATCACCACAGCACAGGAGGGGAAGGGGAAAGGTTCCCAGCACCATCTCAGCCCCGAGGGGGGTTTTTGTGAAGGCATAGCGCCAGCGGTGTCCCTGCACCCAAAGGGGTTCGCGAAAGGCTGGCCCGGCTTGGGCAATCCAATCCGCTAGCAAAATATCAACCCCCGCTCCCCAGTTATGGTCGTGGGCCTCAGCCAAGTCGGGGGTACTGTGGAGACAGAGGGTGAGTTGACTGGGTTGTTGGCGTTTGCTGCTGTCTTCAATTGCCCATTGCAGATTGTCGCCTTTCCCCGGAATGATGCCCCGTTGGGGTAAGTTTTCCTGGAGAGATAGGGGATAGCCCACCATCATGGTTAAGCAGGGATCAAAAACAACCTGACTGAGGCTGTGGATCAGGGCCGATTGGGCGGGACTGGGGGGTAAGGTGTCCAATAGGGCGATCGCCTGAGGGGCCGGAATCGCTAACACTAAAGCTTGGGCCTGGATGGGGGGATTATCTGCCGCTGCCCCCTGCACCGTCCAAGCTTGGGCATCCAGGTGAATCTCGGTGACGCAGTATTGGCGCTGAATGGAGAGATCTGCGGCCATCACTTTGGCGATCGCCGTATTGCCCAAAGAAGCAACATAGGATCCCGGTTGTCCTGGCCAAGGCTGGAGGGTTTGGGGATATTGTGCAATCAAATTCCGGGTATAGGGGCCTTGATCCTGAAAGTGGGGCAAGCCGTGATCTAAAAGGACTTCGTAGAGACGACGGGTGGCGACACGACCCCCAATCCCCCGCGATTTATCGAGCAGAACAACCGTTTTACCATGAGCTTGCAGATGTTGGGCGATGGATAACCCCGCCAACCCTGCCCCAATCACCGCGACATCATAAACCATAAAAACGAGTTTTTAAAATTAAGTTTGATGATACCGCTCTCATTTTGTTGGTGGGGCCGTGACTTGATTTTCGAGGTTGCCAATGCCTTCAATTTCAATGCGGATGCGATCGCCCACCGCCACCGGCCCCACCCCCTCCGGCGTTCCCGTCAGCACCACATCCCCCGGCAACAGGGTCATGATTTGGGAAATATAAGCCACCAACTGAGCCGGGGAAAAAATCATTTGATCAACAATGGCCTGCTGGCGGGGTTCTGGCTCATCATTGACAAAGGTTTGCAAGTTGGCCTCGGTGTTCAGTTCCCGCACAATCCAGGGGCCAAGAGGGCAAAAAGTATTAAACCCCTTAGCCCGCGTCCATTGGTTATCCTGCCGCTGGAGATCCCGCGCCGTGACATCATTGGCGATCGTATAGCCCCAAATTTTCCCCGCCGCCTGTTCCGGGGTGCATTGGTAGGCGCGATCGCCTATCACCACCGCCAACTCTCCCTCATAGTCCACCCGCTGTGATTGAGGGGGATAGACAATGGGCTGATGGGTGGCAATCACCGCCGTGGGGGGCTTCATAAACAACAGCGGCTCGGCAGGTACGTCTGAACCCATTTCTGCCGCATGGGCCGCATAATTACGCCCCACCGCCAAAATCTTCGAGGGCGCACAGGGAGCCAATAATGTGTAATCCTCCGCCCCCAAGTGAAAATTCGTGGGTTGCCCGGTTAACCAGGGTGGCGCATCGAGAACCTGAATGGTGCGATCGGGGTTGAGCAAACCGTAATAAATTTGCCCCTGAACATCAACAACACGGACATAGCGATAGGCCATAGGTCATGGAAAAAGGGATAGCGTATTTTAAGATGGTAAGGCTATGGGTTGATCGCAATGCGACGGAACCGTAGTAAGATTCTAAAGCCTTGCTTCTGGATTGCCCCAAAACCCACCGGAGCATCTCGCCAGAAGCCTAACGACCACAAGGAACCACCATGAGCCTAAGCCGCAACTATGAAATGATGTACGTGCTGCGCCCGGATTTATCCGAGGAACTCGTCAGCGCCGCCGTCACCAAATACCAGGATTTATTAACGGAAAATGGCGCAACCAACATCGAATGCGATGTTTGGGGTCGTCGCCGTCTCGCCTACCCGATCAAAAAATTCAATGATGGCATCTATGTCCTCGTCCATTACAGTGGCGATGGCAAACAGATCGCCCCTGTGGAGCGGATGATGCGCCTCAGCGAAGATGTGATCCGCTTTTTGACGTTGAAATTAGACATCAAAGCAACCGCCGAACCGGAACCGGAACCCGAAGCCGTCGAAGCCTAAACCCCTAGGTTTTAGGTTTGTAGTGCGGACTTCAGTCCGCTCCCCCATCAAAGGTCAGCCCTCCTCAATCAGGAGGGCTTTTTGTCTGGAATTATCCCACTACCCACTACCCACTACCCACTACCCACTACCCACTATTATCCCAACGGGGATGCACCCTATTTACCGGGATGATTGAGGGGATACCATCACCAAAAATTAAGCCAAAAATCTGAAAATGTTGACAATGTTACAAATGCGCCGGGATGGATTGCCGTTATGCCTGCAAAGTCTTTACTTTATTTAATATTTAAGGATCAAAATAATAAGCACTAATCACCAAAAATCAAGGCTTTCCGCGATTTTAAGTAACAAAAATGATGAAGCTTTGTAAAGAAATGCCGGATAGGATTAATTTAGATGAATAAAACTCCATGTTTCTGATTTTTTTCATTATACTTGCCTATTAACTGGGAATTTTCTCAGAAATCTACAACTAATTGTTACATAAACCATTTTTAGGAGGAACAGTTTTATGGTAATAACGCAAGGCACAAACCCCACCCATGGTTCTTTAACCCGTACCAAGAGCTTTTTGGTGTGGAGCTTTACGCTGACGGTTTGCTCTTTGGTGGTGGGCTTCCCGATGTTGGTGTTGGTGGCGACGGTGACGGCGTTGGCGGCGATTATTTTGCAGTCTTTGCTGCCGATGAGTGCGGTTTTAGTCGTGGTGGGCAGTGTGGTGGGCTTCCATGTGTTGGGGATTTTCTTTGGGGCAGCGTTGTTAACGGCGAAGGGGGTTCATCCTGAAGATGTCAGTTGGCTCCATTGGCTCCATGGTAAAACCGCTGAACATACTCAGCCTGTTTATGCCGCTTGTCCTTTAACCTGTGACATCGTTCATACTTAAATCTCAACGTTGTCCCCCCTGGGGGAGTTTTTTAGCTCATCTCCCCATCCTGTCCTAGGGGCGAAAAATTTTTCGCCCCTACAGCCCTGGGGGAATTTTTTAACTCATGTCCCCATCATCCCCCTCGGTGAGGGGGATTTTTACGAAAATAGTGCGGGAGTCTTAGAGCAACGTCAATTTATTGCGGGGATGAAAGACGACACGAGCGACTTTAGTCGCCCTCCTTGGGCCAGTCGTGTTATGGTGATTATATTGGATTTCAAACGTCCAGGAACTATCACAAGGCTAAAAACCGACAGGCCTGGAAGCATTTAAGGGTAAGCAGGCAGCGTAATGAGTGGGCGGATTGCCTACTGCGTCATCCAATCTAACGATTTGGTCGCCTAGGAAGACTTGAATGTGAAAGGGTTAGTCTGCAATCGGCATCGTGCTGAGTCGATAGTGAAGCGGGTTTGTATCCTGCGCCTGGGACGAACTACCGTGGGGCAAACGGGAAGTTATACGCTTGGGGAGATTAAACCTCTGGCTGGGTTGGAGCAATCCTGCTCGGTTAAGTCCGGTCGATGAACCAAGAATCCCCGTCGCTTTAGCGCGGGGAGTGTCAATTGTACACTGTGGATCGGCGGGGGTCTGTCCCGTGTTATGGCGATCGCAGGAGTTGGCATGGTATTCCTTGACCCCACTGAGCAGTTTCGGCAACTCCAAGGGCAATTGCACCACTATGCCGACAGCATTGATCTCTTTGATCAAGATGATTTTGATATTTTAGTGATCCCGTCCTTCAGTATTGATCAGGATCAATTGGCGAAAGTACCGGGGTTTCTTCACTATGAAGAGCGGTTATTGTTTTCGCTGATTCGGCTGCGCAATCCCCAAACGCGATTAATCTATGTGACGGCCCAACCCCTGGCCCCGATGATCATTGATTATTACCTGCAATTATTGCCAGGGATTCCCTTTTCCCATGCCCGCGATCGCCTCCTGCTCCTCTCCACCCACGACGCATCCCGCCAACCCCTTTCGCAAAAAATCCTCGCCCGCCCCCGCCTCATGGAGCGGATCCGCCAAGCGATGCGGCCCGATAAATCCTATATGGTCTGCTTCAACTCCACTGAACTCGAACGGGATCTTTCCCTAAAATTGGGCGTTCCCCTGTTGGCAGCCTCACCGGATCTGCTTTATTGGGGATCAAAATCCGGCAGTCGGGAAATTTTTGCCGCTGCTAACGTGCCTCATCCTGATGGCAGCGGTTTAGTCTGGACGGTTCCCGATTTAATCACCGCTACGGCGGCCCTCTGGGAGCGCAATCCCAAGGCGCAACGGGTGGTGATCAAGCTCAATCAGGGGTTTTCCGGGGAGGGGAATGGCGTGCTGGATTTACCCATTGGCCCAGGGGGTGATCCCTCTACTGCCATTGCCAACGCCTTACCCCAACTGCGTTGCCAAGCCCAGGGGGAAACCTGGGAGGGATTTGCGCGGCGGATTCCGGAATTGGGGGCGATTGTGGAATTGTTTATCGAAGGGGAGGAGAAGCGATCGCCCAGTTTTCAGGGCTACATCACCCCAGCGGGGAATGTCAAAATCCTCTCCACCCATGATCAGATTCTCGGCGGCCCCGATGGTCAAATCTATCTCGGCTGTCGGTTCCCCGCCGATGCCGCCTATCGTTTGCCCTTGCAGGAATTTGGCCTGCGGGTAGGGGCAGCCCTCGCCGCCAAAGGCGCGTTAGAACGCTATGGGGTGGACTTTATCGCCGTTAACCGGGGGGGAACTTGGGAGGTACAAGCCATTGAAATTAATCTGCGCAAAGGCGGCACAACCCATCCGTTTATGGCATTGCAACTACTCACCAATGGCCTCTACGACGGTAATACTGGTGAGTTTCACGCCCAAGGCCGCCCTAAATACTATGTGGCCTCCGATAACCTTCAAAAACCGGCCTACCGGGGCCTACTGCCCACAGATTTAATGGATATCGTCACCCGCCACCGCCTCCACTTCGACAGCAGCACCCAAACCGGCACGATTTTTCACCTCATGGGGGCGCTGTCGGAGTTTGGGAAGTTGGGGTTAACCAGTATTGGCAATTCCTTTGCCGAGGCCGAAGCCCTTTACCATCGTGTCGAACAGGTTTTAGACCTGGAAACGGAACCCCATCAGAGCGAAGGGATGCGGGATCATACGCTGATCGCCCCCCTACCCCTCACCTGGCGCAGTTGAGGGCGGCATTAACCGGGGCAATTGCACCCGATAACAGGGGGGTGTATCGGTGACAGCAATTCTGCCGCTGTGGGCCTCAATCATCCGACAACTGAGGACTAAACCATAGACTTCACGAATCCGCACCGACCAAGGTTTCGCGGGTTGGGCTTCCCGTTGGAAATGGTGGAGGAGGGCGATCGCCCCTGTGGTTTGTTGCAACCCCGCCAATAGATCCGGATGATCCCCAAAAATCGCCTCTAGATCGAAATCCACTGGCGCATCCTCCCCCAAAGGCGGGACAACCTGAATGAGAATCTCCAAGCCTTGACCCGCCAAAACCGTGAGCGTGATTTTCCGGCCGCTCGCGGTGGATTGGATCAGGCAATGGAGCAGGTAGTAGAGCGCTTGGGTGATTTTGTTGCGATCGAGAAACCAAGGAGCAGGATCCGGCGGTAGATGTAACTCCAGGGTTTGCCCTGCGCCTCGGGCTAAGGGTTCAATCTGGGTTAAAAGTTGCTGAAATAAAGGCTCCAAGGGAACCAATTCTAGGGCAAGCTCGCGGGGATGGGTAATGAATTCCCCCAACTTGACCATTTCGCCGATCAGATCGAGGAGTTGCTCCCCACTTTGGCTGATCACCCCCACATACTCTTTTTGTTTCTCCCCAAGGGGGCCATAGAGTTCCTGACCCAAGACCCGCGCCATCCCCAATACGGAGGTCAGAGGGGTACGCAGTTCATAGATCAGGTGTTGGAGGAGGGTATTGGGGAGGGGATCGGCAGGGGTAGGCTGAAGGATGGCCTCTTGGCCTTGGTATTGCAGTTCGTATTCCTGCATTGACCACCGGGCCGCCATTTCCACAAAGGCAATATCCTTGGGGGTAAAACTGCGGGGGGTGAGGCTCACGACGCTAAACAGGCCAATGTGAACCTGATAGCGATCGCCCACCGGCACACCGAGAAAACTTTGCCCCCCCCGTTGAGTAAGGGCGCTTTCCGGGGCGAGGGTTTCTAGGGTTAAGGCTTGCCCCCGCTCCAACACCTGAGCACTTTCAGAATTGAGGTAATTCATGGAGCGCGATCGCGCCCAATCATTCATCGTGCCAAAATGATGCAATCCCGTTGCCGCCAGCAAGCGCAACTGTCCCCCCTGGGGAACCCCAAACCACACCACCGGCACATCGAGAAACTGTGCCACCATCTGCACCGCCTCATCGAAGATGGGAGCAGCCGGGGTTGTGAACAATCCTAAACGGGCAATGGCTGCATTCCGATGTTGTTCCTGCTGTGCCGACCATTTCCCATGATCGAGCTTGACCATAGACTTGCCTCAATGTGAATACTGATGGATGAATCAAAAGAGCCGGTTGCCTTTAAGCTTGCCAGGCCGGATGGTTGAGAATGGCCTCAAACGTGCGCACTCCCCGTAACTGATTGGAGAGCGGCAGGTGGCCCCTGGGGGCCGTCAGATCCCAAGTAAACCCCTGGGGATACCGAGTCCAATTATTCTGGGCTTTCCAACCAATTTTGTCCCAAAGCTTCGTAAAATTTTTCCCCGCCCCTAACCACAACTCCCGCTGCACTGAGAAGCCAAATTTACCTTCAGAATAGGTGAGCCATAGCGTGTCAATGGTCTGAAAATCCACCACCGGAATTTTATCGACTTCGGAAAAATAGAGCCATTTACGCTGTACCGCCGTGGGGCCCACTAACGCACAGAGGGCTTGGACGCAGAGGCGATCGGCCTGGAGAAAATCCTGGGCAATCAGGGCATCTTGGAGGGGTTGATAATCTAAACGACAGTCCGGCGAGGGGGTGACAATCCCTTGGGGATAGGTGGCTTGGATCAGGGAACCAAAGGCCCCATTTTCCGCCGCCGTCAGGGCTTGATAGATTTTGCCCCTTGCAGGGGTGGGGTCTAAATCTTCCGTGTCGAGGAGATAATTTTGCAAACAGGTGAGACCCTCATCCCCTTGGGCGATCAGGTCGTTGATTAAAGACAGTTGGGTTTTAAGGTTGGCGGTGGCCAGTTGGTGATGCAAGGGTTCAGGGTCACAGGGGACGGTCATCAGGGTCGTGGTCTGGTCGCTCATCTAAAGTTTTGTTGCTCTCCCGATTTTAGATTGTAGCCTGCTCTGTGGCCTGAATCCGTTCAATGATGGCGGTGGTGGAGGTGGGGATTTCCACTTGGATCAGTTCAACGCGGCCACCGTAGGCGATGACATCGGGATATTCCGGCAAGGTGGTGGGGGTGTAATCGCCGCCTTTGACGTAGATATCCGGTTGTAGGGCGGCAATTAAACCACTGGCCCGCAGTTCGTCAAAAATCACCACGCCATCCACGGGTTTTAGGGTGGCGAGGAGTTCGGCCCGTTGGGGGGCGGGGATGATGGGCCGGGGGGGTTGGCCGGGGCGGTGGGGTTTGAGGGCGGCTACGGAGGCATCGCTATTCAGGCCGACGATCAGCCGCTGACCATAGGTTTTAGCGGCGGTGAGGTAGCGGCAATGGCCCACATGGAGCAGGTCAAAGCAGCCATTAGTGAAGACTAATGGCCGCCATTGGTGGGGGTGGGCGGCGATCGCCTGTTGCAGGTCAGCAAGGGTATAAATGGACATCCCGCAGGGTTAGGATTGGCTAGCATGGGGGGATTGATGCCCCTGTTCGTAGGCAAATCTTACCAGTTGGGCGCGGTTTTCGAGGTTGAGTTTGCTGAGAATGTTGCTGAGGTGGCTTTGGACGGTGCGGGGGGAAATGAAGAGGCGATCGCTAATTTGCTTATTGGTAAACCCTTGGATCACCTCCCAAAATACCCGCTCTTCAGCGGGGGTGAGGGGCAGCGGTTCCGGGGTGCGGGTGGTTTCAATGCCCAAGGGGGCAGATTGCACCGTGGTGGGGCTGCTGATCTGCTGCATCATGCGGACAATTTCCGTATGGATGCGGCGCGATCGCTCCAGTTGGGCCTCAATCTTCACCAGCAACTCCCGCAACACAAAGGGTTTGGTCATGTAGTCATCCGCCCCCATCTCATGGCCCCGGATCCGGTCTTCTAGCTCATCTCTGCCGGATAAGAAAATAAACGGGATCAACTGTCCAGAGGGAATCGCCCGCACCTGACGGCAAAAATCCAAGCCATTCATGGCCGGCATCATCACATCGGAAATAATTAAATCCGGCGGTTGGGTGACAAGTAAGTTAATGGCAGTTTGGGGTTCACTGACCCCAGTCACTTGGTAGCCCATAGCTTCCAAGTACTCCTGGAGATTATCCCGGAGAATTTTGTCATCGTCTACCAATAAGATTTGTTTCATTGCAAATGTATTCCACCTTTAACCTGAATGTTAAACCATGGGATTAAGAGAATATTTCCTGCCGAGACATAAATCTGAGCGATGGGGTTGCCAAAGCAGGGAATGCTTAAGAGAAACCAAAGGTTTAAGATTGCGTAGTCTATGATTCAGAGCTTTAATAGGGGTTCCGGGACAATCACCCCAGACTGCGGTTTGATGGGGATCCTGGAGGATCCCCCCTGCCCCCCTTAAAAAGGGGGGTTCTGAGCGATCCCCCTGCCCCCTTGAAAAGGGAGGGTGAGGAGAAAGCACCTCGTTGAGGATTTCCATCGGATCGCGATCGCTCCACAACAACCTGAGTTCTCAGTTTTTAGGGTTTATGTACGAAAAAATTACCCCCCCCACCGTTGGTTCCCGCATTACGTTTGAAGCGGGTCATCCCATTGTGCCTCCTGATCCCATTATCCCCTTTATTCGCGGCGATGGGACAGGGGTGGATATTTGGCCCGCCACCCAAAAGGTGATTGATGGGGCGGTGGCCCAGGCCTATGGTGGCGATCGCCAAATCCATTGGTTCAAGGTCTACGCCGGAGATGAAGCCTGCGAACAGTACGGCACTTACCAATACCTCCCGGAAGATACCCTCACCGCCATTAAAGAATATGGCGTAGCCATCAAAGGCCCCCTCACCACCCCCATCGGCGGCGGTATCCGTTCCCTCAACGTTGCCCTACGACAAATCAACGACCTCTATTGCTGCGTCCGCCCCTGCCGTTTTTACCCCGGCACGCCTTCCCCCCACAAAACCCCCGAAAAACTCGACATCATTGTTTACCGGGAAAACACCGAAGATATCTATCTAGGGATTGAATGGCGGGAAGGGACGGAAATCGCCCAAAAGCTGATCAAGTATCTAAACGAAGAACTGATCCCCGCCACGCCGGAACATGGCAGCAAACGCCTCCCCCTTGATGCCGGGATCGGGATTAAACCGATTAGTAAAACGGGAACCCAGCGGTTGGTGCGTCGCGCCATCCAGCACGCCCTGCGCCTCCCCCCCGCCAAGCAACAAGTCACCCTCGTTCATAAGGGCAACATTATGAAATACACCGAGGGGGCTTTCCGGGATTGGGGCTATGAGTTGGCGACGACGGAGTTTCGTGCTGAATGTGTGACGGAGCGGGAATCTTGGATTTTGGGCAACAAAGAAGCCGATCCCGACCTCAGCACGGAAGCCAATGCTCGCCAAATTGACCCCGGCTATGATGCCCTCACGCCGGAGAAACAGGCGGCGATCTGTGCTGAGGTGGAGGAAGTTTTGGCGGCGATCTGGGCAAGCCATGGCAATGGCCAATGGAAAACGAAGGTGATGGTCAATGACCGGATTGCTGATAGTATTTTCCAGCAGATCCAAACCCGCCCCGATGAATATTCGATCTTGGCGACGATGAACCTGAACGGGGATTATCTCTCTGATGCAGCGGCGGCGATCGTTGGTGGTCTGGGCATGGGGCCAGGGGCGAATATTGGCGACACCTGCGCCATTTTTGAAGCCACCCATGGCACAGCCCCGAAACACGCCGGTTTAGACCGGATCAACCCTGGTTCAGTGATCCTCTCTGGGGTGATGATGCTGGAGTTTATGGGCTGGCAGGAAGCTGCGGATCTGATTAAGAAGGGGATTGGGGAGGCGATCGCCGCCCAAAAAGTCACCTACGATCTAGCGCGGCTGATGACCCCGAAGGTGCAGCCGTTGAAATGCTCGGAGTTTGCCGACGCGATCATCGAGGGGTTTTAGGGGATCCCCCCTGCCCCCCTTAAAAAGGGGGGTTCTGAATTCAACCCCCTTTTTAAGGGGGTCGGCGTAGCCGGGGGGATCGTGAGCCTCTAAACGAAGCAAGATCCCCCCTGCCCCCCTTAAAAAGGGGGGTTCTGATGTATTTGATTCTTCCTGTTTTCCTGAAAAAAGTGGGTTTTTGGGTGGCCCAATCAGGGATAATACAAGGGCAAAGGCATGGATAGCAACGATTGATCATGGTGAAGCAGCGCGTTCTGTCTGGGGTTCAGCCCACGGGGAATTTACATCTGGGGAACTATCTAGGGGCAATTCGCAATTGGGTAGAGGCTCAGGAACAGTACGATAATTATTTCTGTGTGGTGGATTTGCACGCGATTACCGTCCCCCATGATCCGGCGGTATTGGCGGATAATTCCTATGCGATCGCCGCCCTCTATCTCGCCTGTGGCATTGATCTCACCCATTCCACGATTTTCATTCAATCCCATGTGCGGGCCCATACGGAACTGACTTGGCTGCTTAACTGCATCACCCCTTTAAATTGGTTAGAACGCATGATCCAGTTTAAAGAAAAGGCGGTGAAGCAGGGGGAAAACGTTAGCGTTGGCCTGTTGGATTATCCGGTGCTGATGGCGGCGGATATTTTGCTCTACGATGCCGATCTGGTTCCCGTCGGAGAAGACCAAAAGCAGCACATTGAACTGACCCGCGATCTGGTGATCCGGGTGAATGATCAATTTGGCACGGGGGAAAACTCCGTCCTTAAATTACCAAAACCCCTGATCCGCAAAGATGGGGCGCGGGTGATGAGCCTCAGCGATGGCACGAAAAAAATGTCTAAATCTGACCCTTCGGAACTGAGCCGGATCAGTTTGCTCGACCCCCCGGAGGCGATCGCCAAAAAAATCAAACGCTGCAAAACTGACCCGATCAAGGGCCTCGAATTCGACAACCCCGATCGCCCCGAATGTCATAACCTCCTCAGCCTCTATCAACTCCTTTCCGGTCAAAGCCGCGAGGCGGTGGCGGCGGAATGTGCCGAAATGGGTTGGGGGCAATTTAAACCCCTGCTGACGGAAACGGCGATCGCCGCCCTAGAACCGATTCAAGCCAAATATGGGGAAATCATGGGCGATCGCACCGCCCTAGAAACCATCCTGCGGGAAGGCCGCCAAAAAGCCGAAGCCTCCGCCGAAGCCGTCCTCGCCCGTGTTAAAACCGCCCTAGGCTTCTCCACCCCCCTCTAAAGCGGCTAAAACATCCTCACAGGCAGCCGTCCAGCCGACAATTCCCCCCTGAGCCGTAATCATTGCCAGAGTTGCGGCGTGGAATTCGGGGAAATAGCTGGCGGTGGCATCGCTCACTAAAAGGCATTCATAGCCGCGATCGTTGGCTTCCCGCATCGTCGTTTGGACACAAACTTCCGTGGTTACACCCGTGATCAGTAAATGGGTGATGCCCCGTTTTTGCAGTTCCGCAGTTAGGTCAGTGTGATAAAACGCCCCTTTCCCCGGTTTGGGGATAATCACTTCCCCCGGTTGGGGCGTGAGGGCGGGGATAATGCCATTCCCCGGCTCCCCCGCGATCAGAATCCGCCCCATGGGGCCGCGATCGCCAATGGTTAACGCCCCTTTACCCCGGTTGCGTTTACTGGGGGGACAGTCGGACAAATCCGGGCGGTGGCATTCGAGGGTATGAACCACCGTCAGGCCCAAGGCACGAAATCGGGCGAGCAGTTTTGCCACCGTCGGAACAATGGCCTGAAGGCGACTGACATCATTACCGAGAACTTCCCCAAACCCACCCGGTTCCAGGAAATCCCGCTGCATATCAATAATCACCAAAGCGACTTGCTTAAGGGGAGGCAACGGGTAGGCATAGGGTTGGGCAGCGATCTCATCAGCCATAACATCATCATCCTGCGGTTTAAGGGGGATGCTCCCTAGTGTACGGAGGATGGCACGGTTTGGATCGCAATCGCCCTACTGGTAAACGTCGCGGCGATGTCGAATGCGGGTCACAAAAACGATTTTGGCTTCTTCCTCAATCTCATAAATCACCCGAAAATCACCCACGCGAATACGGTAAAGATAAGTCTCACCTGCCAGCTTTTTTACCCCTGAGGGGCGAGGGTCTGTTTTCAAAGCATTGATAGCTTTGCGGATACGTGCCTTAGTATCGGGTGGGAGCTTGCGAAACTCTTTGGCGGCTGATGCCTTGAACTGAACGTCATACTGTACCATGGGTCGAACTTTCTGCATCAAGTTCAGTTTCTAGCTCATCCCAGCTTACTGTTTGTTCCTGTGCTCTTGATCGAGAGACAAGGATGTCATAAAAGTCTTCCCAAAGATCGCCCCACTCCTGCAAATCCAGAAGTACAGCCGTTTTTTCACCATCATCATTAACAACAAACTGTACACCGCGCATCAATTTACTCCTGATCAGTAATAGATTTGCATTTTTTTATGGCTTGACTTTTGAAAACAAAAAATTCTTAGTTAAGTAAAATTTTTGACACGTTGAATTGTTGTCAAAATTTTTGCCTCAATCCGTGTACCACGTCTTTTAAAGCCAAGTTACCGTACCATCTCGCTCACAATTTCATCATCTGTAGGTAAAAATTCTCCACAGGACAAGGACTTTATCACTAAGCCCCCTAAAGTATAAATCAATCGCTAGTCCACTACAACTTAGGGATCAATCATAGCTGCGATCGCTGCCCAAAACATCCCCAAACCCACCCGGTTCCAGGAAATCCCGCTGCATATCAATAATCACCAAAGCGACTTGCTTAAGGGGAGGCAACGGGTAGGCATAGGGTTGGGCAGCGATCGCCTCAGCCATAGCATCATCATCCTTCGGGTTGAGGGTGGATGCTCCCTAGTTTACGGAGGATGGCACAGTTTGGATCACATCGGGGGCGGGAAGGGGATTGAGGTGGAGGCTTTTCGTCAATGGCGGATGGTGTTCTTTGTGGCTGTGGAGTTCTAAAGCACAGTACAGCCCTAACATTTGGGGAACGGCAGGATGAGGGGAGACGGTTGGCTCCTCCTGAGGATGGTCATTGAATTTGGCCAGTCGTTGGCAAATTTGGGTGAGGCGATCGCCATTATTAACAGGCTGGCGCGGTTGGGGCAGTTCCAGATGGGGCCAATTATCCAAATCACTACAGGGGCAGGCTTCCGTTTGAATGCCCCGTGTTTTTTGGGGAATCAGCAAAGCACAGCGGTAGCAGGAGGTAATTTCCCACTGTTCTGAGAATAAATCGGCAAGGGCAATTTCTGACCCCTCCAGGTAACAGTTTTGGCCCTGACAGGCGGTAATTTGTTCCCAGCAGGCTGCAAAGGCAGGACTGTAGCGATCGCCCACCACCACCTGCGGACAATGGATCAGCAATTGATCAGCAATGCTCACCCCCTTGCCCAATTGCATCCAATAGGCGAGATAACTTTGTACAGATTGAGGGGATGCCATAATTTCTCCAACTGAAGAATGTGCTTCTATTCTAACCAGTATTTTCAGAAAATGTTAAAAGTCCGCCCTAGGCAAACCTCACAAAAATTAGGTTAAAATTGGGAAATTGATCGATAACTTAAAATCCTCTCTAGTATAGCTGGTAAAGCTTTAGGGGCTATTCACCATTAAAATATCTTAGTTGTTTTAATACTTGCTTACAGAACTTAATAAATTGCAACATCAACTCATAAAACCCTACAATTCCATAGAAAAAATTATGATTGATTTTGCCATTTTCACCAGTCTATAATTTAAGATCTCCGGTACTACCAGATCAGGATATCGTGGTATCCTAACCCCGAGGGGGATTGCCAGGACTTTTATGCTTGACCTCACCAAACTGGCGGGCCAAATGCCCGCCATCAGCCAACACTTTCACCAAGAAGCTCAGGCCAGCGGTCAACGGCTGGATCGCGCTCGAAGCCTTTTTGCCACACTTCAGGAAAATCAAGCCCATTGGCTAGCCCAGCAGGAGGAATGGGGCGATCGCCTCCTGTTTGCCACCGCCACCCCCACAGAACCCCCCGACACCGCCAAGCTGATCCCCGTCCCCCCCGCCAAGCACACCGTTTTCGCCACCGACGGCTCCCAAATCGCCCCCTCCCACCACGAAATCGCCTACTGCTATCTGGTCAACATTGGCCGGGTGATGCTCCACTATGGCCAGAGCCTCCACCCCCTCCTCGACAACATCCCAGAGGTATATTACAAAGCCGAAGACCTCTATATTTCGCGGCAGTGGGGCATCCGTACTGAAGAATGGATGGGCCATCGGCGCACCGTTTCCGAAGCGGAAATGCTCGCGGAAATGGCCTGCCGTTGGGTGAACCCCCCCGGCGCTCACCATGATCCCAACTTGGCGATGGTGGATGGCTCACTGATTTACTGGTTTTTAGAAACCCTGCCCAAGGAAGCCCGTGATACGCTCCTGCTGCCAATCCTGGCCGCTTGGGAAAAACTCTACGAAGCCAAAATCCCCCTAATGGGTTATCTCAGTTCCGCCCGCAGTGGTGAAGCGACGAATCTGCTGCGCCTCTTGGCCTGTCCCTTTGAGCAACCAGACTGTCACCACCATTGCCACCATCAGGGCGATCGCCTCCCCTGCCAAGTGATTGAACCGATCCGCGATGCGACGCTGTGGAGCCATCTGCTCACCCCCGGCCAACGGAGCGGCCTGTGGCGCAGTTCTGCGAAAATTCTCGATCTTTATCCTGAACATTTACAGATTTATTTCTGTTATGTCCATGTGGGGTCGGAAATTGGCCGGGTGGAAGTGCCGCGCTGGGTGGCGGAGGATCAAGCCTTACTCAATCAGGCCTTGGGGATTCTCTTGGCTCAGGTGCATAAGGGCTATGGTTATCCGGTGGCCTTGGCGGAATCCCACAATATGGCAGTGGTGCGGGGGGGCGATCGCGCCCGGTTTTTCGCCCTTTTAGAGCAGCAAATGATCCGCGCCGGTCTACAAAATGTCGGCACATCCTATAAGGAAACCCGCAAACGGGGCAGTATCGCCTAACCTGCCATCAGGGCGGATGCTAGGTTGCCTCGTGTTAGACATGGCGGTAATAATCCTCAAGAAGTTGTTGAACGAGAGATGGGGAAACATGAAATGAAGTTTTTTGTAGTTGAGCGATCGCCGTTGGAAAATCAACGAGTCCTCTCACTCCAGCGCGGTACAAAATGCCCAGTGTACTGATAATGGGAAGGTTTAATTGTTGAGCAGCAGTGCGAGCGTCCAGGTCATCAATGATCACTAAATCCGCTTGTATTGAGACAGCAAGAGAGATTGCTTCTCGTTCTCCAGTGCCGAGATGATCAGGCAATGGAAGCAGTGGCTTGGGAACAATTTGAGTATACAGCCATGGAGGAGGATTCTGAATCCAGGCATAAATGGATTGGCCAGCATCTTCATGCAAAAGCTCATCACGAACCGCAGTCGGGATCGTGATGGTTTGAAAGAGTTGCGGGAGCAAATCAATCTCACCCATAAGAAGAAGATAGCAAATCGGAGAGGTATCACAAAGAACGATCATGGAGAACTTGATCAAGGGTGTGAATGTCTTGCTGAATGTCTTCTAGGGTAAGAGAGCGCATAGCCCCGTGCTGTTTGAGAAAGGCATCAGTGGCAAGATGGGAGGGAAGGTGAAGCAGGGCTTGGACTTCAGCAGCACTCATGAAACCATTTGTGTAAGCTTCGAGGGCGATCGCCTCTAAAGCGCGTTGGTAAAGTTGGGGAAGATGGGGCTGAAGCCGGTGTTCTAGGTCTTCAGGAATGGGGATGTTCATCGGTTTTCATCCGGTTGGGGGAGAGTGAAGATCTTGAATAGGTTTTAACCTACTCAAAAATTTGAACTTTATTGTGTATTTGGAAATGCGTTGTTATATTGTTCTGACATGGTTGAGTCTCCTTGATTAAATTCAAAATTTTCAGTATTTTTGATTATTTCAAAAGTCGGATAAAGCCTGCTTGTTCAAAGTGGTGGTCGGTGGTGAGGGCTGCTTGGATGCCGTATTTTTCCATGATGACGAAGGAACTACAATCCACCAGCGACCAGGGTTTATCGGGTCGGTTTTGGCAAAGTTCCCAAGCAGCTTGGTCTGTGGTTGGGTCAATGTGAATGATCTGAATGTAGGGTGCATTGCGAATGGCGTTAACGATTTCAAAGACCCGATAGCGGGTCTGACGAAGGGGACTATGAAGAAGTGCAACCAGTTCGCTGATGATGTAGTTGCTGGTGATGATCGGTCGGGTTTGTTGGGTTGCTTGGGTGAATTCTTGGCGGGCCTGAGAATGATGAGGGTCACGGGTAATAAATAGGCTAGCCCAGCCGGAGGTATCAATCAATAATTTATTCAGCATCGCGGTGCATTTCTTCGTAGAGGGCTTGGCCGATATAGTAGTCGTGGTTTTCTGCAAGATCGGGAATATCTGAGTTGATGCAGCCGATCAATTGAAAAAGGGGATCGTTGGTGAGGTCTGGGGGCAAAGGGGTGGGGATGAGTGTTTGGCTCAGGAGTTCGATGATCAGTTGTTCGGGGGTGGTTTCGGTTTCGGTGGCTTGGGCGATCAGGGTTTGCTCAAGGGCTTCAGGAAGATCGATGGTGATTTGCATGGTGGGGATTTCCGTGGGTTGCTTTGAGTGTAGCAAATGGATTGGAGAGGTTCAGCCATAATCCAGAGGATGGGAAGTTTTTCGCCCGCGTTGGGTTATCTTGGGGGTACGTTTGCTCGTCTTGGTGGCTTATGTCTTCAGTTAACCCCCTTTTTCAGGCCAAACTGCTCAACAATCGTGTGGGTCAGTATGCGTTCCCGTTGGATCTGGGCGATCGCCACGCCATTATCCAGCGATGGATCACCACTTTGGCATCGGGGACGCTGGATCAAATGAAAGAGGTTTCGCTCCATGGGGAGTTTTTGCGGGATATTTTCCAGGGAGTTTTGGGCTATCGGTCGGTGATTGAGGGGGCGGGGGAGAGTTGGGAAATTCATGCGGAGCCGACGATTTCTGATGGGGGCGGGTCTGCTGATGGGGCGATCGGCTTGTTTACGGCGATGCAGACGGAGCAGGGCAAGACGAAGTTAGCGGGGCGGTTGGTGGCTCCCATTGAATTGAAGGGGACGAAGGCGGATCTGGATAAGGCGGGGAGTCGGAAGGAATCGGCGGTGGATCAGGGATGGCGTTATGCCAATTATACGGCGGGTTGTAAGTGGGTGATTGTCTCGAATTATCGAGAGATTCGTCTTTATCATTTGGATAAAACGCCGGTTTTTGCAGAGGTGTTTGATCTGGTGAGTTTGGGGGATTTGGAGCAGTTTAAGCGGTTTTTCTATTTGTTATGTCGGGCGAATTTTTTACCGATCCAACCGGATCAAGATTCGCGCATTGATCGGTTATTGGTGGAATCGGATCAGCAGGAAACGGAGGTTACGGCTTCACTATATCAAGAGTATAAGCAGCTACGCATTGAGTTAGTCAATCATTTTAAGTTTAATGGGCCGCAGGATTTAGAAAATCGCGAGTTCGTGTTAGTGGAGAAGGCGCAAAAGGCGTTAGATCGGGTGTTGTTTATTGCGTTTTGTGAGGATCGGGGTTTATTGCCGCGCCATACGATCCGCAATGCCCATACTCACCGCGACCCCTATTATCCGCGCCCAATTTGGGAGAATTTTAAGGCGGTGTTTCGTTGGGTGGATCAGGGGAAACTAGATGATCCGCCGATTCCGGAATATAACGGCGGTTTGTTTCGGTTTGATCCGATTTTAGATCAGGTTTTGACGGTGACTGATCCGATTTGTGATCAGATGAAGAATTTGGCGCGGTTTGATTATGCCGAAGAGGTTTCGGTGGATATTTTGGGGCGCATTTTTGAGCAGTCGGTGACGGATTTGGAGGAGTTGCAGGCGTTGGCACGGGGGGAGGTGTATAACGCGAAGCTGGGGAAGCGGAAAAAGCAGGGGGTTTTTTATACGCCGGCCTATATTACCCGTTACATTGTCGGGGTAGCGGTGGGGGGCTATCTAAAGCGGCGCAATGTGGCTATTTTGGGTAAGTCCGAGTTAGAAAATAAGGCGGATTGGCAAACTTATCTAGACCAGATTTTAAGGCCGTTGAAGGTGTGTGATCCGGCTTGTGGTTCGGGGGCGTTTTTGATTGCGGCGTTTGATTTTTTGGTGCGGGAATATCGGCAGGTTTATCGCAATTTGGGGGAGGAGTTTGAGCCGGGGTTGGTGTATCGGTTGATTTTGCAGGGGAATTTATACGGGGTGGATTTGTCGTCGGAGTCGGTGGAGATTACGAAGTTGTCGTTATGGTTGCAAACGGCGCAGCGGGGGCAAAAGTTGGCGGATTTGGATCGCAATATTTGTCGAGGGAATTCGTTGATTGAGGATCGGGGGGTTGATCCGTTGGGGTTTGATTGGGTGGGGGCGTTTCCGGAGGTGTTTGCGGCGGGGGGTTTTGATGTGGTGATTGGCAATCCGCCCTATGTGCGGCAGGAGTTTATTGCGCCGTTTAAGCCGTTTTTGCAGGGGAATTATCAGACTTATGATGGGGTGGCGGATCTTTATACTTATTTTTATGAGAAGGGGGTGAATTTGCTCCGGGCGGGGGGTGTGTTGTCGTATATTGTGACGAATAAGTGGTTACGGGCGGGGTATGGGGAGGGGTTGCGGGGGTTTTTCCGGGATCGGGTGGTGATGGAGGAGATTATTGATTTTGGTCATGCGCCAATTTTTGAGGATGCGGATACGTTTCCTTGTATTGTGGTGGGGCGAAAGGTGGGGGATGATGGGCTATTTGAGGATCAAAATCGGGAGGTTTTGGTTTGTCCGGTTCCCCGTGAGGCGTTGGCGCAAATTAATTTACCGCAGTATGTGCGGGAATCGGGTTATGGGGTTCCCTGGTCGCGGTTTTCGGCTCAGGCTTGGAGTTTAGAACCTCCGGCGGTGGATGGTTTGATGGCGAAGATTCGGGCGGTGGGTGTGCCGTTGACGGAGTTTGCAGGGGTGAAGCCTTATCGCGGTGTTTTGACGGGATTTAATGAAGCATTTTTGATTGATGATGAGACTAAACGGAATCTGGTTAAAGCTGATCCCAAATCAGCGGAAATCATTAAGCCTTATTTACGGGGTCAAGATATTAAGCGATGGAGTTCTGAATGGCAAAATTTATGGATGATTTTCGCTCATAAAGATATAGACATAGATCAATATTCTTCAGTCAAGCAATATCTTTTAGGTTATCACTCACAATTAACTAATAGAGCAGGAAAACAGCTATGGTGGCAACTACAAGCGTCCCCAGCTTTTTATGATTATTTTGAGCAGCCTAAAATTGTTTATCAGGAAATACAATTTCATTCAGTGTTTTGCTTCGATGATCAAAAATATTTCACCAATAATAAATGTTTTATAATTCCCACCAGTGATCTATATCTTCTAGGTGTTCTCAATTCATCAATTATGTGGTGGCATAATTGGCGATATTTTCCACACATGAAAGATGACGCTTTAACCCCTGTTGGTGTTTTGATGGAATCTATCCCCATTGCACCCCCAACCCCAGAAATTCGCGCCCAAGTAGAACCCCTGGTTAGTCAACTGATCGAACTCACCAAAACCAACCAACAAAGCCACCGCGACCTCATCGACTGGCTCCGCACCGAACACAACATTGATAAACCTGGCCGCAAACTCGAAAACTTTAGCCAACTCAGCCCCGACGAATTTATTCAAGAAATCAACAAACGCAAACCCAAAACCCAAAGCTTTGGCCCCGCTGCCCGCCGCCAAGCCAAAGAAACCTACAACGAACTCGCCCCCCAAATCCTCACCCATCACCACACCATCACCCAACTCGAACACCAACTTAATGATCTGATTAACCAAGCCTATCAACTCACCCCCCAAGAAATCGCCCTCCTCTGGCAAACCGCACCCCCCCGAATGCCCATCACACCCCCTTGACAACCCCTGCCAATCTGATTACCATAAGAGTACAACTCCCCAGCAATAGCTGGTTGGGTAGCCTATACGGCTACCTTAAACTTTTTTAAGCAAAGCTTGTTGATTGATTAATAAGCTTTATAGTTCTGAAGGCGAAGAAACTTGACAAAGCGTAGCATTGTATATATAGATGGCTTCAATTTATACTATGGCGCACTCAAGGGAACTCCTCACAGGTGGCTCGATCTACAAAAATACTTCGAGAAACTGAGGCAGGATGATGAAATCAAGAAAATTTGGTATTTTACGGCAAAAGTCACTGGCTCCCCATCGCAACGGCAACAAATTTATCTTGACGCACTAGCTACATCACCCCTTGTTGAAGTGGTCTTTGGCCTTTACAAAAGGAAAACCTTAAGGTGCAAAGTAAAGGAGTGTCAATATCAAGGGAACAAGGAATATAAAGTTCCTGAAGAAAAGAAAACAGATGTCAATATTGCCTTACAAATGTTAGACGATGCCTATCAAGGCGCGTGCGATCGCATGATTTTAGTATCTGGCGACTCCGATTTAGTCCCAGCCGTGAATTTTGTCAAAAAAAGATACCCACAGATTGAAGTAATCGTTTACATCCCTGCAACAAATCGCAAGCGAGGAGCCGCAACAGAATTGCGAGATGCTGCTGATAAAGACAAAACTTTACCACTAAAATTGCTTTCAAAAGCTCAATTTCCTGAGATCATTACACTAGCTTCAGGACAAAAAATTTCTAAACCTGATACATGGATTTAAAGAAACCTACAACGAACTCGCCCCCCAAATCCTCACCCATCACCACACCATCACCCAACTCGAACACCAACTCAACCATCTAATTAACCAAGCCTACCAACTCACCCCCCAAGAAATCGCCCTCCTCTGGCAAACCGCACCCCCGCGAATGCCCATCACCCCACCCCTCACCACATCCTAAACCCCCTGATTCACCCCAATTCCCGCCGTAATTGCGCCAACTCCACCGCCGTTAAGCCCGTTGTTTTTAAAATCACTCCCTCACTCACCCCTTCCCGCCACAATGCCAAAGCAAACGTTCTCACCCCCTCCCCACGCCCAATC